>NZ_JAENSV010000016.1:0-134257 GCF_016613265.1 Pseudomonas sp. MF6751 | reverse complement strand
CAGGCTGAAGCCTTGAGCTTGACTGAGTTGAATGATGGCGCGCTCTTCGACGCTGAGTTCGGAATAGGACATAGGGGCAGCACCGTACCGGAAAGGTCAGGTGTTGCACTCAGTTTTCGCGGCCGCCCTAATTAAAGTTATGACTCTAAAATTAATCGTATTTCACGTATTCCAAGGTCCTCTGCCGGAAAAGGCGCCGACGACCGTTGGTCGCCAAGCCCTATCGTCACATTAAGATATATCTTAAGTTATATCTAAACCTGTCTGGAGAGCCTGCATGAGAAACGAATCTCGCGGTGAATTCGAAAAACGTGGTGGTCGCGGTCCTCGCGTCTTCGCACCGGGTGATCTGAAATTACTGCTGCTGGCGCTGATCGCCGAACAGCCATGCCACGGCTACGACCTGATCCGCCGCATCGAAAGCCTGTTCGACGGCGCCTACAGCCCCAGCCCCGGCGTGATCTACCCGACCCTGACCTTCCTCGAAGAGAGCGAGCTGATCAGCGGCACTGCCGAAGGCGGGAAAAAACACTACACAATCACCGACGCCGGTCGTCTCTTCTTAAGCGAGCAAGCGGTTGCTCTGGACGGCGTGCGCATGCGCATCGATGTGAGCAAACGCTCGCTGCGCGGCCACGATCGCCCACCCGAGATTCATGAGGCGGTGCACAACCTGCGCCACGCCTTGCATTCGCACAACGGGCACTGGAGCCCGCAGGAAATCGTTCGTGTTGCGGCGCTGCTCAATCGCACCGCCCAAGCCATTGCCGACGGGACAGACCAATGAACACACAAGCCATTCATCGCGTGACTCACGAAATCAAACGCCGCCGCCTGGAAGTGCTGCGGGTGGTGGACATCACCCCGCGCATGCGCCGCATCACACTGGGCGGGCCTGAGCTGGCGGGCTTTATCAGCCTGGGCAGCGACGATCACATCAAGCTGCTGTTCCCGCAGAACGCCGCCGAGCAAGCGGCGCTGGAAAGCCCGACGTTCGCCATCAAGGGCGACGGCCCGCAACCGGCCATGCGCGACTACACGCCACGACGCTACGACCTGGAAATCGGCGAGCTGGACATCGACTTCGTGCTGCATGGCGATGGCCCTGCGTCTACCTGGGCCGAGCAGGCACGGGTCGGTCAGCACCTGTATATCGGTGGGCCACGAGGCTCGATGATCGTGCCGGACATTTTCGACAGCTACCTGCTGATCGGCGACGAAACCGCCCTGCCCGCCATCGGTCGACGCCTGGAAGAACTGCCGGCCGGGCGCAAGGTGCTGGCGGTGATTGAAATCGCCGATGCGGCGGAACAACAGGTGCTCGGCAGCGCAGCCGAAGTCGAGGTGATCTGGGTTCTGCGCGGCCAGGATGACCTGCTCGATGTAGTGCGCAACCTGACGCTGCCCAGCGGCACGCTGTACAGCTTTGTCGCCACCGAAACCAAGTTGTCACGCCAGGTACGGCGGGTGCTGCTGGATACGCACAAGGTCAATGAGCAATACCTCAAGGCCGTGGGTTACTGGCGTGCTGAGGGCAGCGAAGAAGAATGAATAAGGTGGGAGCTGGCTTGCCTGCTCCCACCTTAATGGTGCTCACTTTAAATCGAGGGTGATTTGAGGCGCTTGTCCAGGCCAACGATCACCAGCCCAATGACGATAAACCCTGCCAAAATCCCTCCGGCATTCACAAACACTTGTGGATAACCGAGGCTGTCCACATCCATGAACGGGTACTGATACTGCCCGAGCATATGCCCCCGCAGCAGCACATAACCGAAGTACACCAATGGGTAGATCACCCAGCCGGCAATGTGTTTGAGGCGCAACGTACCCTTGGGCACACACCGCCACCAATACACCACAAACAACAACGGCATGACGTCGTGCAGCAATTCATCGGCGATAAATTGAAAGCCTTGCGGGCTCCACAGATGCCGCAGCAGCAGGTTGTAGGCCAGGCTCACCACCACGATGCTCGCGGCGATCGCGCTACTGATGCGAGGCGCGAGGAAAAACCGCTTGGCGGCTGAGTCGCGCTTGACCAGTGAGTAGCTGAGCACCACGACCACCAGGGTATTGGTCAGAACGGTGAAGAAGCTGAAGAAACTGATCAGGCCGCCCAGCAAGCTCGCGCCACTGGCCCAGCGCGAATACAGAATCAGATATTGCTGGATCGCCAACCCCACCCAACCGGCGAGTGCAGCCGTTGCGACAAGACGCTTCATGGGCTCAGTCCAGCGGGCGTTTGGTGCGCATCAGCTTGACGTACAACCCCTCGACTTTTTCCCGCGCCCAGGGCGTCTTGCGCAGGAAGGTCAGGCTCGACTTGATACTCGGGTCACTCTTGAAGCAGCGGATATCAATGCGCTCGGCCAAGCCGCTCCACTCGTAATGCTCCACCAGGGTGGTGAGCACGTGTTGCAGGGTCACACCGTGGAGCGGGTCGTTGCTTGTCGCGGTCATGCCGGGCCTTTTGCAAAAAGAGGAAACACAGCCGCGCACCTTAGCCGACGGGGCGTGCAGGTGGAAGCATGGCATTGAATATAGCCCGTCAGGAAAAGTTCCCCTTCTTCACAAAAAAGAGATGTTATATTGTAACTTAAGTTATCAGTCATTTTGCCCAGGAATATCCGATGTCGCTGCCTTCTCTCTGGCGCTTGTCGCCCCTCGCCGCCGCCCTGTTGATTGGCTCCCAGGCCCATGCCCTGGAACTGCCACCCCAAGTAGTCACCGGCAACCCGCTGGGCAGCACACAACTCGCCTCGCCCACCACCGTGCTGGAAGGCGATGACCTGACCCTGCAACAAAAAGGCAGCCTCGGTGAAACCCTGAACAAGCAGCCGGGGGTGTCGTCTTCGTACTTTGGCCCGGGGGCCAGCCGCCCGATCATTCGCGGCCAGGATGGCGACCGCATTCGCATCCTGCGCAACGGCGTGGGGGCGCTGGATGCCTCGTCGCTGTCCTACGACCACGCGGTGCCCCTGGACCCGATCAACGTTGACCGCATCGAAATCGTAAGGGGCCCGGCCGCCCTGCTGTACGGCGGCAGCGCCATCGGTGGGGTGGTCAACACCTTCGACAATCGCATCCCCACCGAGGCCATTGAAGGCATCCATGGCGCCGGCGAGTTGCGCTACGGCGGTGCCGACACCACCCGCAGCAGCGCGGGCAAGCTGGAAGCCGGCAACGGCAGCTTCGCCTTGCACCTGGATGCCAATGGCCGCGAGTTCAACGACCTGAAAATTCCAGGCTATGCCCGCAGCCGGCATGCACCGGAGAGCGAGAACGGCCCCGGCAAAAATGGGCGCCTGGGTAACAGCAATGGGCGTCAGGACGGCGGTGCAGTAGGCGGTTCCTACACCTGGGACGATGGTTATGCCGGGCTGTCCTACAGCAACTACGACAGTAACTACGGCTCACCTGCCGAGCAGGATGTGCGCATCCGCATGAAACAGGACCACTACGCCTTTGCCTCCGAGATTCGCAACCTGCAAGGGCCGTTTACCTCGGTGAAACTCGACGCCGGTTACACCGACTACGAACACCGCGAAATCGAAGGCGGCGAAACCGGCACCACCTTCAAGAACAAAGGCTATGAAGCGCGGGTGGAAGCTCGTCACCAGCCGATTGGCCCATTCGATGGCGTGGTCGGCGCCCAAGTGACCCGCAACGAGTTCTCGGCCCTGGGCGAAGAAGCCTTCGTGCCGCAGACCGACACCAACGCCGGCGCGCTGTTTATCCTCGAAGAAATACAAGCCACCGAACGCCTGAAACTCAGCCTCGGCGCACGCCTGGAACACACCAGCGTCGACCCGAACGCCAAGGGCAACGAGCGTTTTGCCAATGCCGACAAGAGCAGTGACTTCGCCGCCGGTAGCCTGTCGTCAGGTGCGGTGTACACCCTCACGCCGATCTGGTCCCTGGCCGCCACCCTCGGCTACACCGAACGCGCGCCGACCTTTTACGAGCTGTACGCCAACGGCGCCCACGTTGCCACCGGTACCTACGAGTTGGGCGATGCCAACCTGAAGAAAGAAAAGGCCGTGTCCAGCGACCTGGCCCTGCGCTTTGACAACGGCACCCACAAGGGCAGCTTCGGCGTGTTCTATAGCCACTTCTCCAATTACATCGGCTTGTTGGGCACGGGTCGTACCCTGAACGATGAAGGCGAAGAGGACGCGAGTGGTATTCCCGAGTACGAATATTCTGGCGTGCGCGCACGTTTCGCCGGCTTCGAAGCCCAGGATCACTGGAAGCTCGGCGAAGGCGCCTACGGTAAGTTTGCGCTGGAACTGTCGGGCGACTACACCCGCGCCACCAACCTGGACACCGGCGAAGCCTTGCCGCGCATTGCGCCATTGCGTTTGAACAGCGGCTTGCTGTGGGAACTGGATCGCTGGCAGGCGCGTATCGATGTGGAACATGCCGCAGGCCAAGGGCGTGTGCCGGACAACGAAAGCGGCACCGATGGCTACACCACCCTCGGTGCCAGCGCGGGGTATCGCTTCAATGTGGGCGGCAGCCAGTGGCTGGCGTTCGTCAATGGCGAGAACCTGACCAACCAGACCGTGCGCTATGCCAGCTCGATCCTGCGCGACATCGCGCCGGCGCCAGGTAGAAGCGTTCAGTTCGGCGTTCGCACTACGTTCTAATCATCACCGCAAATCCTTTGTGGGAGCGGGCTTGCCCGCGAAAGCGCTGGGTCAGTCAACATCACTGTTTGCTGGACCGACGTCTTCGCAGGCAAGCCAGCTCCCACATTTGATCGTCGTCGCGTTGAGCATTGCGTTCGCGTGACTGATCGGTATTGCAGCGACTATCTGTCACTGTTACCAAAACTGAAATGATGCATCTTGCGATTCACCCTTTCTCAAAACGCCCCGCCGCATTATCCTTCGCAACAATCTGAAACGCTTCACCTCCCGGTCGACTCCCTTTGCCGAATCTCTTACTGCACAAAGACAGCGCTGTCTTGAATCGACCTGCGCCAGGGGATTGATTGCCCGCCTGTGGATAACCAGGTTATCCACAGAAAAAACCAAAAATAACGATGAACCAAGCCCGAGCCGAATCGTCATCTACAGTGAGTGAAGCACGGGGTTACATAATTCCAACGTAACGGAGAAACACACTATGAGCACTGATGGTGCCTCAAGCCCAAGCCGCCTGTTGCCCAGGCTGCTAGGCGTCTTGCTGCTGATCATGGGGCTGGCCTTGCTGGCTGGCGGTGTCAAGCTGAGCATGCTCGGCGGGTCGCTGTACTACCTGCTGGCCGGTATCGGCATCACCCTGACCGGCGTGCTGCTGCTGGCCACCCAACGCGCCGCGCTGGGCTTGTACGCACTGGTGTTGTTCGCCAGCACCGTGTGGGCCCTGTGGGAAGTCGGCCTGGACTGGTGGCAGTTGGTACCGCGCCTGGCCCTGCTGTTCGCCTTGGGCATCGTCATGCTGTTGCCGTGGTTTCGTCGTCCGTTGCTGCGTGGCCAAGCCGCACCGCTCGGCACTGGCGCGCTGAGCGTTGCCGTGGTGCTGGCGGGCGCTACTGCCCTGGCCAGCCAATTCACCAACCCAGGTGAAATGGTCAAGACCGGCCAACTGGACCGCGACGCGGTGCCGGGCATGGCCAGTGCTGCGCCAACCCAGGCCGATGGCGACTGGAACTCCTATGGCCGTTCGGCCTTCGGTGATCGTTACTCGCCACTGGCACAGATCACCCCGGAGAACGCCCATAAGCTGGTGCCGGCGTGGACTTATCGCACTGGCGACATCCCTGGCCCAGGCGATCCCGGTGAAACCACCGCGGAAAATACCCCGCTGAAAGTCAATGGCATGCTCTACGTGTGCACACCGCACAGCCAAGTGATTGCCCTGGACCCGGATACCGGCAAGGAAATCTGGCGTTTCGACCCGAAAATCACCACCCAGGGTGCTGAGAGCTTCAAAGGTTGGGCGCACATGACCTGCCGTGGCGTGTCGTACCACGATGACGCCGCCTACGCTTCCGAGCAGAGCCCGACTGGCACTGCCAGCCCGGCCGCCGCACCGAATGCCTGCCCGAAACGCATCTTCGTGCCGACTGCCGACACCCGTCTGATCGCCCTGAACGCCGACACCGGCAAGATGTGCGAAGACTTCGGTGACAAAGGCCAGGTCGACCTGCGCGCCAACATTGGCAGCTTCGCCCCAGGCGGTTACTACTCCACGTCGCCACCGGCCGTGACCAAGAACCTGGTCGTGATCGGCGGTCACGTGACCGACAACGTTTCCATCGACGAGCCAAGCGGCGTGATCCGCGCGTTCGACGTGCACACCGGCAAGCTGGTGTGGAACTGGGACAGCGGCAACCCGGACGACACCACCCCGTTGGCCGAGGGCAAGACCTACACCCGCAACTCGCCGAACATGTGGTCCATGTTCGCCGTGGATGAAAAACTCGGCATGCTCTACCTGCCGATGGGCAACCAGATGCCCGACCAGTACGGCGGCGACCGTACCGATGAGTCCGAGAAATACGCCGCGGGCCTGACCGCCCTGGACATCGACACCGGCCACGTGAAGTGGACCTTCCAGTTCACCCACCACGACCTGTGGGACATGGACGTGGGCGGCCAGCCTTCGCTGATCGACATCAAGACCGCTGCGGGCGTGAAGCAGGCAGTGATGGCGTCGACCAAGCAAGGCAGCATCTACGTGCTGGACCGCGCCACTGGCCAGCCAGTGGTGCCGGTCAATGAAATCCCGGTGCCACAGGGCGCAGTGGCGGGCGACCGCACCTCCCCGACCCAACCCAAGTCCGACCTGAACTTCATGCCGCCGCCGTTGAAAGAGCGCGACATGTGGGGCGTGACACCGTTCGACCAGATGCTGTGCCGGATCGACTTCAAATCCATGCGCTACGACGGCCCGTTCACCCCGCCGTCCCTGCAAGGTTCGATCGTGTACCCAGGCAACTTCGGCGTGTTCGACTGGGGCGGTATATCGGTTGACCCGGTACGCCAGATCGCCTTCGTGAACCCAAGCTACATGGCGTTCAAATCGAAGCTGATCCCGGCTGCCGACATTGCCAAGCAAGGCCCACGCGTCAGCGAAACCGAAGGCGTGCAGCCGAACAAAGGCGCCCCGTATGGTGTGATCCTTGAAGCACTGCTGTCGCCGATGGGCCTGCCGTGCCAGGCGCCGGCCTGGGGCTACGTGGCGGCGGTCGACCTGACCACCCACCAGACCATCTGGATGCACAAGAACGGCACCGTGCGTGACAGCTCGCCGGTTCCAATCCCACTGACCATGGGCGTGCCTAGCCTGGGTGGTACGTTCACCACCGCCGGTGGCGTCGCGTTCCTCAGCGGTACCCTGGACCAGTACCTGCGTGCCTATGACGTGAAAAACGGCAAGCAATTGTGGGAAGGCCGCCTGCCTGCAGGCGCGCAAACCACCCCGATGACCTACACCGGCAAGGACGGCAAGCAATACGTGCTGGTCATGGCGGGCGGTCACGGCTCCCTGGGGACCAAGCAGGGTGACTATGTAATGGCGTTCAAACTGCCAGATTAAGCAACGCTGGCGGTACGAAAAAGCGGCGGCCCGGATGGGCAGCCGCTTTTTTTTGCCTGCTGAAAATACCCCCGTGGTTTCTCCTCAACCCTTTAAAACTAATTTAGTGCACACGCCCTGCGTAATACAAAGCGTACGGATAAAACTTTAAAGGGAGCTTCACTGCATGACGGACCATGTCGCTACAAAACCGATTCTTTCCACCCCCACAAAAATCCTGGAGCTTGAACACCTCAATACTGCAAGTTTGAAAAAACTCATCAGTGGCCAAGTGCTTGCCATTCGGGTACCTGAATTTGCCAACGCAACCACCAGCGCACGGTTGATTCAGGCCATCGACGATACCGCCACGCTGGAACACTACGGCCATGAAACCTACGAAGCGGGCCGCGTCGTTCAGCACTTCTATGGCGTGCATCGCTGGGGCACCCCGTTCAATTCCACGTACGGCAAGGCCGCCGGCGGTGATGCCCAAGAAAAATATTATGCAGACGCGGCCCGTATGCGCGGCCTTATCGACAGCCTCTGTGCGCCGCAAAAACCGCCCATTCAACAGCTGATGGAACAGTTCCAGGCGCTCTGGCCGCAAGGTGCAACAGCCGCTTCGTTCCAGGGCCGACCGATGTTTTGCGGGATCATACGCGTCATGTTTCCGGAGACGGCGCACCTCTCGGAAACGGTGCCCCATGTGGATTGCCTGCCCCGCACAATCGCTGAACTGCAGCATCAATTCAGCGCCAATATCTACCTGCAAACACCGCCTTCGGGGGGCGAGTTGATCATCTGGGATACCCAAGCCTTTAGCTATGACGAGGTCAAGCGCTTCGAGGGTGCGCAACTGCCCGAACAGTGTTTACAAAAACCGCTGCGCATACGCCCACGCAAGAACGAACTGGTGCTCATCAATACCCGCCGCCCCCATGCCATCTGCGGGTTCGAGTCGGGAAAACGCGTCAGCATGCAGTCGTTTATCGGCTATACCCCCGGTGAACCGTTTTACTTCTGGTGATAATACTTTTATTGCTCGTGCACATGGACGTTTATCTATGACCCCCGAAGAATTCCGCCAACATGGCTATGCCATGATCGACCTGATTGCAGACTACCGACAGAACATCGAACAACGCGGCGTGCAGCCCACCACCCAACCTGGCGAGATCAAAGCCGCCCTGCCGGTCAGCCCGCCTGAAACCGCCGAACCGTTCGAACAGATCATGGGCGACGTCGAAAAACTGATCATGCCCGGCTTGCTGCATTGGCAGCATCCCAGTTTCTTCGGGTTCTTCCCTTCCAATGTGGAACTGTCCTCAGTGCTGGGCGATTGCCTGAGCACCGGCCTGGGTGTGATTGGGTTGTCCTGGCAATCCAGCCCGGCCCTCACCGAAATCGAGGAAGTCACCACTGACTGGCTGCGCGACATGCTCGGCCTGGGCAACACGTGGAGCGGTGTGATCCAGGACTCTGCGTCCACCTCCACGCTGGTGGCGCTTATCAGCGCCCGGGAACGCAGCTCCGATTACGCGCTGATGCACAACGGCCTGCAAAACAGCGGCGCGCCCCTGATCGTCTACACCTCAGCCCATGCCCACAGCTCGGTCAACAAGGCGGCGATCCTGGCCGGATTCGGCCAGAACCATATCCGCACCATCGCCACCGACGCACACAATGCAATGTCGCCCCACGCACTGGCGCACGCCATCGAACAGGACCTGGCCGCCGGTAACACGCCCTGCGTGGTGATTGCCACCACCGGCACCACGGCCGCCATGGCGATCGACCCCCTGGATGCAATTGGCGAACTGACCCAACGCTACGGCCTGTGGCTGCATGTGGACTCGGCCATGGCCGGCGCCGCAATGATCCTGCCGGAATGCAGGGCCTTGTGGGATGGCATCGAAAAGGCTGACTCGCTAGTGCTCAACCCGCACAAATGGCTGGGCGCGGCCTTCGATTGCTCGGTGTACTTCGTGCGCGACCCCGAGCATTTGATTCGCATCATGACCACCAACCCGAGTTACCTGCAGTCCAGCGCAGACGGCCAAGTCAGAAACTACCGTGACTGGCGGATCTCCCTGGGCAGCCGTTTCCGCGCCTTGAAGTTGTGGTTCCTGATACGCGAGCAAGGCGTCAGCGGCCTGCAAGCGCGGTTGCGGCGAGACCTGGCCAATGCGCGCTGGCTGGCAGAGCAGATCGAAGCCACTGAGCACTGGACACTGGTGGCCACGCCCGCCTTGCAAACCCTGTGCATTCGCCATGAGCCGCCGGGTTTGGAAGGCCAGGCACTGGATCATCACACGCGAGCCTGGGCAGAAAAACTCAACCAGTCAGGCGATGCCTACGTCACCCCCGCCATCCTCGATGAGCGCTGGATGGTGCGGGTGTCCATCGGCGCGCTGGGCACCGAGCGTCAGCATGTCCAAAGGTTGTGGGTGCGATTGCAAGCCCTGGTCGCTTGATCGCTGCCAAAGTAGCCCCCCTGTGGCGAGGGAGCTTGCTCCCGCTGGGCTGCGCAGCGGCCCCAAAATCCTGGGAGCGCTTCGCACTCCAGCGGGAGCAAGCTCCCTCGCCACAGTTAAACTGTCTAGGTTGGCACCCGCTCACGCCGCATCCACCGCTCGAACGCCATGGCATTGAGCGGCCGGCTGATCAGGTAGCCCTGGGCCGTGTCGCAGCTCCAGCGTTTGAGCAAGGTGAGGCTGTGTTCGAACTCCACGCCCTCGGCCACCACCTTGAGCCCCAGGCTATGGCTCATCTCGATGGTGGAGCGCACGATCACCCCGTCGCCGCTGGTGCTGTCGAGGTTGCGCACAAAGGACTGGTCGATCTTCAGCTCTTGTACCGGCAGGCGCTGCAACTGTGCGAGGGAGGAGTAACCGGTGCCGAAATCATCCACCGACAGGCTGATCCCGCAATTGCGCAGCTGCTCCAGCACGCTGAGGGCCTGCTGCGGGTTGTGCATGATGGCGCTCTCGGTGATTTCAAAAATCAAATGCTCGGCGCCCACATGGTATTGAGCCAATAGCGCAGTGACGCGAATCGCCAAGTCATCATCCGCCAAGTCGTTCACGGAGATATTCACCGACAGCTGGATAACCAGCCCACGCTGTGCCCATTCGGCAATCTGGCGGATGGCTTCCTCGATCACCCACAGGGTCAGGGCACCCATGCTGCCAGTGCGTTCGGCCAAAGGAATGAACTCCCCAGGAGACACTTGCCCCAGCGTCGGGTGTTGCCAGCGCAGCAAGGCTTCGGCCTGGCTCACGTGCCCGTGCCGCAGGTCGAGCTTGGGCTGGTAGCACAGGAACAACTCGCCTTCGATCACGGCGCGGCGCAAGTCGCGAATCAGGGTGATCTGGCGTTGGTGAGCGAGGTCGCGGTCCGGTTGGTAGATCTGCAAATGCCCCGGCAGGTTGGCCGCGTCGTGCCGGGCGATGGCCGCGCGGTTGATCAACTCTTCCACCTGCTGCCCATCAGCAGGGTACGCGGCGATGCCGATGCTCACCTCATGGCGCACTTCGTCATTGCCGATGCGCAGGGGTTCGGTCAACGCCCCATGCAACTGGTCGGCGCGGGCCACGGCGCAGTCGATCTCGGTGTTTTCCAGCAACAACAGAAACTCACTGCCGGCAATACGCGCCGCAGTGTCGCTGGCCAACAGGCTGCTGGACAAGCAGCGGCTGGCCTCGCACAACATGTGCTCGACACCTCCGGGGCCAAACCCTTCGCTGATGATCCGGTAGTTTTCGATCCCCACATACAGCAACACCACTGGCCGACGTGCGCTGACCGCACTGCCCAGGCGCTCCATGGCCAGGGCGCGGTTGGGCAGGCCGGTGAGCGGGTCATGCAAGGCATTGTGGGCCAGTTGCCGTTCGCGCAGGGCGATGCCGCTTTGCATGGCATTGAACGCCCGCGCCAGCAGGCCGAACTCGTCGTGGCTGCGCACCCGCACCGGGGTGCGGTAGTCACCGGCCCCGATCCGTTCAGCGGCTTGCACCAGCGCATTGAGCGGGCGTGACACTCGCCGCGCCAGGAATAAGGCCACCGCCAGCGAGACCAGCAGCACCGCCAGGGCAATCCCCATGAACTGCCGGTCCAGCGGCGCGAAGGATTCCAGCGCATGGTCCAGCGGGCTTTGCAGCAACACGCGCACTTCATCGCCTTCGCCGCTGTTGGCCAGGGGCAACACCTGGCTGAGCACACGCTGGCCATGGAACAGCTGGATCTTCGCCTCAGGATCGACCTGCGTGCCATGCAAGAGGTTGATAATGCTTGGGCGCCAATTGCCAGGGTGGGTGGTGAACAGCTGACCGAGATGGCCGTCCTGCACACTGAGGAACGACACCTCCAGGTTGCTCATGGAGCGCAGTTCATGGGCGAATTGCGTGTCCATGGGAAAGCCCATGACCACGCGTGCGATCGGCACAGGCCCGAGCACATCTTTTTGCACCAGCAAATAGGGGCGCCCGGCCATGGCGACGATCAACATTTGCTGGCCGCTGCGCCGCGCCTTGCGCAAGGCATCGGCATACGGGAACAACTGGCCCCGCGTCTGCACCAGCAGGGTACTGACCATGACCCTGTCATCCAGGCCCAGCACCACCCCTTCGCTGGAACTGACCCCGGTGCCATGGGTGCCCAGGGCTTCCAGGATCGGCACCGTCCGGCCGCCGGCCACCGCCTGCTTGAACGGCCCATCGGCGGTGAGCCAGTCCAACCCGTACTGCAAGCGCCGCCCGCGCAGGTCCAGCAGGCGCTCGAACACCTGCCGCCCGGTGTTCAACTGTACGTCGGCCTGGTTCTCCACCGCACGGGTGGTGGCAGCGTGCACGGCAAAATAGGTGGCGGCCACGACCACCAGCAACAACAGCGCCAGGACCCCGGCTATGCGGGTCTGAAACGTGTGGCGCCAGTGCATGGCCGCGCCCTCGGGCCGCGCTCGTCGCTCTTGGCCGTGCTTTCCTTGTGTCATACGCGTCCCTGCCGACTGCTAACCGGCGTCAAAAAAACATCCTTTTTTATGGGGAATTTTATTAAAGCAGGTTAGCTGGGACTGGGGATAAGTAAACCCAATAAAAGCTGGGCCTAGCTGTCACATTATTGACGATCAGTTCGAAAAGCGCAGGGGTAAAGTACGTTGACCGCAACTCTCCCGTTATTTCATGCAAATTGTTGCTAACGACGCCCCCCCATTGAAACCACCGCAACCCCGCCCCATCTAACCTGCATACTTACTGATGCAGGTGCCCCATGAGCGACCAGCAAGAATTTCCAGATTACGACCTCAACGATTACGCCGACCCCGAAAACGCTGAAGCCCCCTCGTCCAATACTGGCCTGGCCCTGCCTGGGCAAAACCTGCCGGACAAGGTCTACATCATCCCGATCCACAACCGGCCGTTTTTCCCGGCACAAGTGTTGCCGGTGATCGTCAATGAAGAACCCTGGGCCGAAACCCTGGAGCTGGTGAGCAAATCCGACCACCATTCCCTTGCGCTGTTTTTCATGGACACGCCGCCCGAAGACCCACGGCACTTCGACACCTCCGCCCTGCCGCTGTACGGCACCCTGGTGAAGGTGCACCACGCCAGCCGCGAGAACGGCAAGCTGCAGTTCGTCGCCCAGGGCCTGACCCGTGTGCGCATCAAGACCTGGCTCAAGCACCACCGCCCACCGTACCTGGTGGAAGTCGAATACCCGCACCAGCCCAGCGAGCCGACAGATGAGGTCAAGGCCTACGGCATGGCGCTGATCAATGCGATCAAGGAACTGCTGCCCCTCAACCCGCTGTACAGCGAAGAGTTGAAGAACTACCTCAACCGCTTCAGCCCCAACGACCCGTCGCCGCTCACCGACTTTGCCGCCGCCCTCACCTCGCCGACAGGTAATGAGCTGCAGGAAGTGCTGGACTGCGTGCCCATGCTCAAGCGCATGGAAAAAGTGCTGCCGATGCTGCGCAAAGAGGTAGAAGTCGCGCGTCTGCAAAAAGAACTATCCGCCGAAGTGAACCGCAAGATCGGCGAGCACCAGCGGGAGTTCTTCCTCAAGGAACAACTCAAGGTCATCCAGCAGGAGCTGGGTCTGACCAAGGACGATCGCAGCGCCGACGTCGAACAGTTCGAACAGCGCCTGCAAGGCAAGGTGTTGCCGGCGCAGGCGAAAAAACGCATTGATGAAGAACTGAACAAACTGTCGATCCTGGAAACCGGTTCGCCGGAATACGCCGTCACGCGCAACTACCTGGACTGGGCTACTTCCGTGCCGTGGGGCGTGTACGGGGAAGACAAACTCGACCTCAAGCACGCGCGCAAAGTGCTCGACAAGCACCATGCGGGCCTGGATGACATCAAGAGCCGCATCCTCGAATTCCTCGCCGTGGGCGCCTACAAAGGCGAAGTCGCCGGTTCCATCGTGTTGCTGGTGGGCCCGCCCGGCGTGGGCAAGACGAGTGTGGGCAAGTCCATCGCCGAATCCCTGGGGCGGCCGTTCTATCGCTTCAGTGTTGGCGGCATGCGCGACGAGGCCGAGATCAAGGGCCACCGGCGCACCTACATCGGCGCCCTGCCCGGCAAGCTGGTGCAGGCGTTGAAAGACGTGGAAGTGATGAACCCGGTGATCATGCTCGACGAGATCGACAAGATGGGTCAGAGCTTCCAGGGCGACCCGGCGTCGGCGCTGCTGGAAACCCTGGACCCGGAACAGAACGTCGAATTCCTCGACCATTACCTGGACCTGCGCCTGGACCTGTCCAAAGTGCTGTTCGTGTGCACCGCCAACACCCTGGACTCGATCCCGGGCCCGTTGTTGGACCGCATGGAAGTGATTCGCCTGTCGGGCTATATCACCGAAGAAAAAGTCGCCATCGCCAAGCGCCACTTGTGGCCCAAGCAGTTGGAAAAAGCCGGCGTGGCCAAAAACAGCCTGACCATCACCGACGGTGCCTTGCGCGCCTTGATCGACGGTTATGCGCGAGAGGCCGGCGTGCGTCAGTTGGAGAAACAGCTGGGCAAGCTGGTGCGCAAGGCGGTGGTAAAACTGCTGGATGAGCCGGACTCGGTGATCAAGATCGGCAACAAGGACCTGGAAAGCTCCCTGGGCATGCCGGTATTCCGTAATGAGCAAGTGCTGTCCGGCACCGGCGTGATTACCGGCTTGGCGTGGACCAGCATGGGCGGCGCCACCTTGCCGATCGAAGCGACGCGCATCCACACGCTCAACCGCGGCTTCAAGCTCACCGGGCAGTTGGGTGAAGTGATGAAAGAGTCCGCCGAAATCGCCTACAGCTACATCAGTTCCAACCTGAAGTCGTTTGGCGGCGATGCGAAGTTCTTCGACGAAGCCTTCGTGCACTTGCACGTGCCAGAAGGCGCCACCCCCAAAGACGGCCCGAGTGCCGGCGTGACCATGGCCAGTGCGTTGCTGTCCCTGGCCCGCAACCAACCGCCGAAAAAAGGCGTGGCGATGACCGGCGAACTGACCTTGACCGGGCATGTACTGCCGATTGGCGGGGTGCGCGAGAAGGTGATTGCGGCGCGGCGCCAGAAGATTCACGAGTTGATTTTGCCGGAGCCCAACCGTGGCAGCTTTGAAGAGTTGCCGGACTATTTGAAGGAAGGGATGACGGTGCACTTTGCCAAGCGGTTTGCGGATGTGGCGAAGGTGCTCTTCTGATAGATCTCCAGCGCCTGGACTGGCCCTATCGCGGGCAAGCCCGGCTCCCACAGGGATCAGTGTTGTTAATGACAACGCGGTCAAGTGTGGGAGCGGGCTTGCCCGCGATGGCGCCAGCCGCCATACCGCCCGCCTCTTGTCACACCTTGTCTCATCTTCGGTTATGCTCCCCCTTCGTCGTGTATTAACGGAGCCTTCATGACCGCTGCCCGCCTGCTTCTTCCCTTGAGCCTTGTCTTGCTGGCCGCATGCGCCAGTGCCCCCAAGCAAAACGTCAGCGTGGACAACCAGAGCGCCTGCCCGCTCCAGCTTAAAAACGGGCAAAACCTGATCCTCACCCTGCCCAGCAACCCCACCACCGGTTACCGCTGGGCCATCCAGGACTCCGCGGGCGGCGTGTTGCGCGCCTTGAGCCCCGAGGTCTACAGCAGCAACGAGTCCGGCGTGATCGGCGGTGGCGGCCAGTCCACCTGGCGCTTCCAGGCGTTTGCCGCAGGGCAAGGGCGTTTGCGCCTGACATCCCAGCAACCTTGGGAGCCGGAGGCCGAACCTGCCGAAACCTTTGACTGCGCCATTACGGTGAACTGATATGCCATGGCTGATCCTTGCCTTGATGGGCGCCGGCACCTTTGTCTATGGCCTGGCGACCCATGCGACGCTGCTGTGCCTGCTGGTCAAGCCACTGCCGGTGCTGGCACTGCTGGGTTGGCTGCATGACGCGCCGCCCACCGAGTATCGACGCTGGATCAGCCTGGGGTTGATTTTTTCCCTGGTGGGCGACGTGTTGCTCGCCTGGCCAGGCGACTTGTTTATCTTTGGCCTGGGCGCGTTTCTGTTCGCGCACCTGGCCTATCTCAAAGCTTATTTCAGTGACTGTCGGCGCTTGGCGCTGCTGCCGCTGGTGCTGGCCCTCGGCGTAGGCGCAATCTTGCTGAGCATCCTGATCTCCCACGGCCTCGGTGAATTGCTGATACCGGTGGTGGTTTACGCACTGGTGATCAGTGCCATGCTCTGGCGCGCGCTGGCGCGACTGGGCAGCGAGGTGCCCGAGCGTTCAGCGTGGCTGGCGGCGGCGGGTGCGGTGTCGTTTGTGGTTTCCGACGCACTGATCGGCATCAACCGGTTTGTGCTGGCGTTCGAGGCAGCGCCGTATTTGCTGATCGCCACCTACTGGCTCGGGCAGTGGGGCATCACCGCCTCGGCTTTCCATCAGACAACCCGCGCATCCGAGGGCCAACTTGGCTAAAATGCCGGCCTTTCCCCCACCGTCGCCGGAACAGCCGTGAGCAAAGAACCCGATCGCCTATTCGCCCAGCCCCTGCCCCAGGTGCCGGACTTCGCCTTTAACGAGGATGTGGTGCGGGTGTTCCCGGACATGATCAAGCGCTCGGTGCCGGGTTACCCCACCATCGTCGAGAACCTCGGCGTGCTGGCCGCGCAATTTGCCCAACCGGGTAGCGTGCTGTATGACCTGGGCTCTTCCCTGGGTGCCGTGACCCAAGCCCTGCGCCGCCATGTACGCACCGAGGGTTGCCGGGTGATCGCCGTGGATAACTCCGCCGCGATGGTCGAGCGCTGTCGCGAATACCTCAATGGCCAGGACTCGATGTTCCAGGAGTTGCTGCCCGTGGAGGTGATCGAGGGCGATATTCTCGCCCTGCAATTCAAACCCGCCTCGGTGGTGGCCCTGAACTTCACCCTGCAATTTATCGCCCCCCAGGAGCGCCTGGCGTTGCTTGGCCGCATTCGCCAGGCGCTGCTGCCGGGCGGGGCATTGATCCTCTCGGAAAAGCTGCGCTTCAACGATGTTGAAGAACACGCGCTGCTGACCGACCTGCATATCGCCTTCAAGCGCGCCAACGGCTACAGCGAGCTGGAAATCGCCCAGAAGCGCAGCGCCATCGAAAACGTCATGAAGCCCGACAGCCTCGAAGAACACCGCGAACGCCTGCTGGCGGCCGGGTTCTCGAAAGTCGTGCCGTGGTTCCAGTGTCTTAACTTTGCCTCGTTGATTGCCTTGCCATGATTGATTTGTCCCCCCTCGCCCGCCACCTGGTCGGCACTCCCCTGGCCGTGTGGGCCCAGGGCCTGCAAGCGCAGCTCGATAGCAAGATGGAAAAAGGCCATGGCGACCTGGAGCGCTGGCAGAGCGCCTTGGATGCACTGCCGAAGATCCAGCCCAACAGCGTAGATTTGCTCAACGGCCTGGTGCTGGACACCGATTGCGACGACGCCACCCGCGCGCAGATGCACACGGCGCTGATGGGCCTGAGCCCCTGGCGCAAAGGCCCGTTCCATCTGTTCGGTGTGCATGTGGACACCGAGTGGCGTTCGGACTGGAAGTGGTCGCGGGTCGCGCCGCACCTGGACCTCAAAGGCAAGCGCATCCTCGATGTGGGCTGCGGCAACGGCTACTACATGTGGCGCATGCTCGGCGCCGGGGCCGACAGCGTGATTGGCGTGGACCCCAACTGGCTGTTCTTCTGCCAGTTCCAGGCCGTGCAGCGCTACTTGTCCGAGCCCAAGGCCTGGCACTTGCCGTTCCCGTTCGAAGACTTGCCGGCGAACCTGGAAGGCTTTGACACGGTATTTTCCATGGGCGTGTTCTACCACCGCCGCTCGCCCATCGAGCATTTGCTGGCGTTGAAGGACACCCTGGTCAAGGGCGGCGAGTTGGTGTTGGAAACATTGGTGGTGGAAGGCGACCAACAACAAGTGCTGGTGCCAGAAGACCGTTACGCCCAGATGCGCAACGTGTGGTTCCTGCCTTCGGTACCGGCGTTGATGCTGTGGCTGCGCCGGGCCGGGTTCAGTGATGTGCGGTGCGTGGATGTGAGCGTGACCACGGTTGAGGAGCAGCGTGGGACGCAGTGGATGAAGTATCAGTCGCTGAGTGATTTCCTGGACCCTGAGGATCACAGCAAGACCATTGAAGGGCTGCCGGCGCCGATGCGGGCGGTGATCATCGCTCGTAAATGACACCACTCTCGTCCTGAAAAAATGGAGATCAAAGGTGGGAGCTGGCTTGCCTGCGATAGCGGTGGGTCAGTCAATATTGGGCTGACTGACAGATTGCTATCGCAGGCAAGCCAGCTCCCACATTGATATTTCAGTGTTCTTTAGAGTGGTGGCTTGGCTCGTCGGGCTTTGAAGAACTCGCTCAGGACAGCCCCACACTCCTCGGCCAATACCCCGCCTTCAAACAACACCCGATGGTTAAGAAAACCCTGGGTAAAAAACTGCCCCTGGCTTTGCACGATGCCCGCCTTCGGCTCCAGCGCGCCATACACCACCCGCGCAACCCGCGAATGCACGATCAAACCCGCACACATGCTGCACGGTTCCAGCGTCACGTACAGCGTGCTGCCCACCAGCCGATAGTTGCTGATCGCTTGTGCAGCGGCGCGGATCGCGACCATTTCGGCATGGGCGCTGGGGTCGTTGCCACTGATGGGGCAGTTGAAGCCGCGGCCGATGATTTCACCGTCCTGCACCAGCACCGCACCCACCGGCACTTCGCCCAACGCAGCGCCTTGGGCGGCGAGCGCCAGGGCTTCGCGCATAAAGTCCTGGTCGCGGCTGCGGTCGATAATCGCGGCGGGGCGAATCTGGCGCATCACGCCACCTCGATGGCGGCCATCAGGCCGGTTTCCATGTGGTCGATCACATGGCAATGGAACATCCACACCCCTGGGTTATCCGCCACCAAGGCCACGCGGGCGCGTTCGCTCTTGCCCAGCAGGTAGGTGTCGGTGAAATACGGGATCACCTTGTGGCGGTTGGACGCAAGCACCTTGAAGCTCATGCCGTGCAGGTGGATCGGGTGCTGGTACTGGGTCATGTTCTTCAATTCGAAAATGTAGCTCTTGCCCTTCTCCAGCTTGGCAATCGGGCGGTCGGCGCAGGTCTTGTCGGTGATATCCCAGGCCTGGCCGTTGATCTGCCACAGGCTGGGCGGCTTGCCGTTTTCGACATTGACCGACACCGAGCCGACCCATTCGAAATTGAAGTTGAGTTTCTCGGCATTGGCCAGGTCTGGCTCGGCAACCGGGTTGGCCGGCAGTGCCGGTGGCCATGCGGTAGGCGCGTCAGTATTGGCGACAGAGCGGAAGGTGCCAAGGCGCACCGGGCCGTTGCGCAGCGACAGTTCTTCGCCCGCCGGTGGCGCCTTGATCGCCAGGCAAATGCGCATGCCCGGGCCCAGCCAATATTCCTTGCCCAACGGGCGCGGCTCGATGGGGTTACCGTCCAGGGCATAGATCTGCGCTTCGACGCCAGGAATATTGAGGCGATAAGTCAGGGTGTTGTCGAGGTTGAGCAGGCGCACGCGAGTGATTTGCCCGGCAGGTAGCTCGATGACTGGCTGGGGCACGCCATTGATAGTCGAGAGCCGCCCGGCCGTGCCGCCACGCGCCGCTTCACGGGGGATGCTGAACTCGACAAATGCGCCCTCTTCGTCGATGTGCCAGTTCTTCAGGCTCAAGGTGCGTTCGTACTGGAAACCGGTGGGTTCGCGCTCTTCCACGATCAACGGGCCGACGAGGCCACGGCCGAGTTCTTCGCTGCTGCTCACGTGAGGGTGATACCAGTAGCTGCCGGCATCAGGCACGCGGAATTTGTAGTCGAAGTATTCGCCAGGCAGCACCGGCAATTGCGAGACGTAGGGCACGCCGTCCATCTCCAGCGGCAGGCGGATGCCGTGCCAGTGGATGGTAGTGGCGACTGGCAGATGGTTGATAAAGCGCACCCTCAGCCATTCGCCTTGGCGCACCCGCAACTCGGTGCCCGGCGCCGATGGGCCGAACGCCCAGGCCTGGGTCTTGTGCCCTGGCACCAACTCTACGTCCAGGGGCGCAGCGATCAGCTCGTAATCGTGCCCCGCCTCGGACTCGGCGACTTTCCCCAGCCAGTAGCGGTAGCCACCGCCGGCACCGACGCCTACTACGGCCAGACCAGCAAGACCACCCAGGATTTGACGACGGGAGAAGGATCGGGACACAACAACCTCGCGTATCTGCCGCAGGCCAAGGGCCCGCAAAGGGCTGATACGATACACCTGCGTCGGCTAAACAGTAAGGCTTCGCATTGCCGCACATTGAAAACACCGAAGACTCATCGTGTGGGAGCTGGCTTGCCTGCGATTGCAGTGGGCCAGCTACGAATACGTAAACTGACGCTCCGCTATCGCAGGCAAGCCAGCTCCCACATTGATCTTCATTGTTTATCAGTGCTTGGCAGCGGCCAGAATCAGGGCTTTCATCTCGGCCACTGCGCCTTTGAAACCGACGAACAACGCGTGCGCCACCAGGGCGTGGCCGATATTCAGTTCGTTGATGCCCTTGATCGCAGCCACGGCTTCGACGTTGTGGTAATGCAAGCCATGGCCGGCATTGACGATCAAGCCTTCGTTGAGCCCGCAGTTCACGCCGTCGATGATGCGTTGCAGCTCGTCGGCCACTTCGGTCGGCGTGGTGGCATCGGCATAACGACCAGTGTGCAACTCGATCGCCGGGGCGCCGACACGGCGTGAGGCTTCGATCTGGCGTTCGTCGGCATCGATAAACAGCGAGACTTCGCTGCCGATCCGCGACAGGCGCTCCACCGCGGCCTTGATCCGTGCTTCCTGGCCGGCGACGTCGAGGCCGCCTTCGGTGGTCAGCTCCTGGCGGGTTTCCGGTACCAGGCAGATATGCGCCGGGCGGATGCGCTCGGCGAACGCCATCATTTCTTCGGTCACGCCCATTTCGAAGTTCATGCGGGTTTGCAGCACGTCCTTGAGCAGCAGTACATCGCGCTCCTGGATATGGCGGCGGTCTTCGCGCAGGTGCACGGTGATACCGTCGGCGCCCGCTTCTTCGGCGTCCAGCGCGGCCTTGACCGGGTCAGGGTAACGGGTGCCCCGGGCCTGGCGCAGGGTGGCGACGTGGTCGATGTTGACGCCAAGAAGAATGCGATTGCTGGTGGTCACGGAAGCGCTCCTGAAAAGGGAAAGAATCGGTGCACAGCATACACGGGGATGTCAGGGCTTTCGAAACAACTCGCGACTGACCAGCGGCCGCCCGCCCAGGTGCACGGCCAGGGCCTGGCGCATCAGGCGCTTGGCGGCGGACAGCGCACCGGGAGCGTGCCAGTCGGCTTCGCTCATGGCCAGCAGTTCGGTGCCCTGAAACAGGCCGGGCTGCAGCAGGTACACGCGCTCAAGCCCCGCGTCGACTTGCAGGCGATACATGCCATCGGCAGCGATGGGCTCGCCGTGCAAGTCGTTGGCCAGTTCGAAGCCGTAGCCAAGGTCGTCGAGCAAGCGCCATTCGAAAGCGCGCAGCAGCGGTTCCAGCGGACGGCCTTCAGCAAGGGCGAGCAAGGTAGCAGCGTAGTGATCGAAGACCGCCGGGTGCGGGTCTTCGGCGGGCAACAGGCGAATCAGCAGCTCATTGAGGTAAAGGCCGCTGAACAGCGCATCGCCATTCAGCCAGGCCGAGGTGCCAACGCTTTCCAGGCGGCCGACGTTTTTCAGCTCGCCCTTGCCGCGAAACTCCACGTCCAGCGCCACGAACGGCCGCGCCAAGGTGCCCGCCTTGCCCCGTGCGCTGCGCAAGACTGCGCGCAGTCGGCCTTGGGGGGTGAGGAAGTCCACCAACGCACTGGTTTCGCGGTAGGCGCGGCTGTGCAGGACGTAGGCGGGTTGGCTGGGGGGTGGGGCGGACATGAGGCTCTCTCGCAGAACGTGAAACAGCGCCGATCCAATGTGGGAGCGGGCTTGCCCGCGATGGCGGCGTCACAGTCAACATCTCTGCTGAATGTTACATCCTCATCGCGGGCAAGCCCGCTCCCACAAGGTTTTTGCAGTGTGTTCGAGACCCGTTACAGGTCGCCATAGCCCAGAGAGCGCAACGCACGCTCATCATCGGACCAGCCACCCTTAACCTTCACCCACAGGTTGAGCATGATCTTGGAGTCGAACAGCAGCTCCATGTCCTTGCGCGCTTCGGTGCCGATGCGCTTGATACGCTCGCCCTTGTCACCAATGATGATTTTCTTCTGGCCGTCACGTTCGACGAGGATCAGCGCATGAATATGCAAGGTCTTGCCCTGCTGCTTGAACTCTTCGATTTCGACGGTGATTTGGTAAGGCAGCTCGGCGCCCATCTGGCGCATGATTTTCTCGCGGACCAGTTCGGCGGCAAGGAAGCGGCTGCTGC
This sequence comes from Pseudomonas sp. MF6751, assembly GCF_016613265.1. Classification (NCBI taxonomy): domain Bacteria; kingdom Pseudomonadati; phylum Pseudomonadota; class Gammaproteobacteria; order Pseudomonadales; family Pseudomonadaceae; genus Pseudomonas; species Pseudomonas sp. MF6751. The sequence continues at coordinate 111,836 of NZ_JAENSV010000016.1, read as the reverse complement.
GGTCGGTGATCTGGTCTTCCGGGAAGAAGTGCTCGTTTTCCGGCAGGTAACCGGCGATCACACGCTCCAGGGCTTCGAGGTTGTGGCCGTGCTGGGCCGAGATCGGCATGATCTGGGCGTTCGGCAGTTGTTCCTGCAACCAGGTCAGGTGCGGCATCAGCTCGGCTTTGTCTTCGATACGGTCGGTCTTGTTCAGCGCGACGATCAACGGGCCGGTCACGTATTGCACACGCTCAAGAACCATCTGGTCTTCATCGGTCCACTTGGTGCGGTCGACCACGAAGATCACCACGTCGACGTCTTTCAACGCGGCCGAGGCGGTCTTGTTCATGTAGCGGTTCAGGGCTTTCTCGCCACCTTTGTGCATGCCAGGGGTATCGACATACACCGCTTGCACGTTGCCTTCGGTCTTGATGCCCAGCATGTTGTGGCGGGTGGTCTGGGGCTTGCGCGAGGTGATCGCGAGCTTCTGGCCGAGGATGTGGTTGAGCAACGTGGACTTGCCCACGTTCGGGCGGCCGACGATGGCAACATAGCCACAGCGTGTTGCGGTTGAATCAGTCATGGCCATTCTCCACGCCCAGGGCAATCAGTGCTGCAGCGGCCGCTACCTGTTCGGCAATACGACGGCTCACACCCTGACCTCGGCTTTTTTCGTTCAATAAGGTGATTTCACATTCCACGAAGAACACCCGGCAATGGGGTTCGCCCTGGATATCCACCACTTCGTAGCGTGGCAGTTCGCAACCGCGGGACTGCAGGTACTCTTGCAGGCGAGTCTTGGGATCCTTGTTGGTATCTACCAGCGTCAGGCTTTCGATTTCCGAGGCCAGCCAGGCGACAACGCGCTCCTTGGCCGTCTCCATGCCTGCATCGAGGTAGATCGCACCGATCAAGGCTTCCAGCGCATCAGCCAGGATTGACTCGCGACGGAAACCGCCGCTTTTCAACTCACCGGAACCCAGCCGCAGGTACTCGCCCAGGCCAAAGCCTCGGGCCAGCACGGCCAGGGTCTCGCCTTTCACAAGGCGTGCGCGCAGGCGCGACAGCTGGCCTTCTCGCGCTTGGGGGAAGCGCTCGAACAGCGCCTCGCCGGCGGCGAAATTGAGGATAGCGTCACCGAGGAATTCCAGGCGCTCGTTATTGCGCCCTGCAAAGCTGCGGTGTGTGAGGGCAAGGACCATCAATTCCTGGTCCTTGAAGGTGTAGCCGAGCTGACGCTCGAGACGACTTAGAGAAACGGTCACGGTTTATCCATATCTAGTTGATGGCACCGGCGGCCATCGACGATTGACGCAGTGTTCAAATTCAAATCCTGATGGGTACCGGGCATCGGAAAATGTCCAAGCCCCAGAAAAGCATTCGGCGCTGTGTTCACAGCGCCGCTTGTATTACTTGATCAGCCCGACCCGCGAGAAGTTCGGCAGGTGGCTGAGCTTGGGTTCCGGCCAACTCATCCAGACCGCGAAGGCTTTGCCGACAATGTTCTCGTCGGGCACCATGCCCAGAAGGTCCTTGGGAATATTGGGGTCATCCCAGTAACGGCTGTCGTTGGAGTTGTCGCGGTTGTCGCCCATCATGAAGTAGTGCCCGGCAGGCACTTTCCACTGGCCATCCGGCATCGCGCGGTAGCGGCTCATTTCCTTGCGGATTTGGTGCTCCACCGCACCGAGTTTTTCCTGGTACAACTCGGCGCTGCCCAAGGTATTCGGCTCGGCGCCCAACAGCTTCTCGGCCACCGACTCACCATTGATGAACAGGCGCTTGTCGCTGGTGTAGCGCACCACGTCGCCCGGCAGGCCGACGACACGCTTGATGTAGTTGACGTTCGGGTCGCTTGGGTAGCGGAACACCATCACATCGCCGCGCTGCGGGTCACCCACCGGGATGACTTTCTTGTCGATCACCGGCAGGCGAATGCCGTAGGAAAACTTGTTCACCAGGATGAAGTCGCCCACGTCCAGGGTGGGTTTCATCGACCCCGAAGGGATCTGGAACGGCTCTACCAGAAACGAGCGCAGCACCAGCACGATGAACAACACCGGGAAGAACGACTTGCCGTACTCAACCACCAAGGGCTCTTTGTTCAGCTTCTCGACCACCACCGCATCGGGCTGGCTGACGCTGCCCTGATAGGAAGCGATGGCCGCCCGACGACGCGGGGCGAAGAACACCAGATCGAGCAACGCCAGGAGACCACAGACGGCAACGGCAATGACCAGCAACAGCGGGAAATTTAGTGACATAGGACCTAACTATCCAACCTGAGCACCGCAAGGAAGGCTTCTTGTGGAACTTCCACGTTGCCTACTTGCTTCATGCGTTTTTTACCAGCCTTTTGCTTCTCAAGCAGCTTGCGCTTACGGCTTACGTCACCGCCGTAGCATTTGGCCAGTACGTTCTTTCTGAGAGCCTTGACGGAAGTCCGTGCAATGATCTGCCCGCCGATGGCGGCCTGGATCGCGACGTCGAACATCTGGCGCGGAATCAGTTCTTTCATCTTCTCGGTCAGTTGGCGACCTTTGTAGTGCGCGTTGTCCTTGTGCACGATCAGTGCCAAGGCATCTACCTTGTCGCCGTTGATCAGCACATCCAGTTTCACCAGATTAGCCGATTGGTAACGATCGAAATGGTAGTCCAGCGAAGCATAGCCGCGACTGGTGGACTTGAGACGGTCGAAGAAGTCCAGGACCACTTCGTTCATCGGCATATCGTAGGTCACTTGTACCTGGGTACCGAGGAACAGCATGTCGCGCTGCACGCCACGTTTTTCGATGCACAGGGTAATGACGTTGCCCAAGTGTTCCTGCGGTACCAGGATATTGGCCCGCACGATCGGCTCGCGCATGTCTTCGATGGCCGACAGGTCCGGAAGCTTGGAGGGGTTGTCGACGTAAATCGTTTCACCGGTTTTGAGCAGCAACTCGAAAATAACGGTTGGCGCGGTGGTGATCAGGTCCAGGTCGTATTCGCGCTCGAGGCGCTCCTGGATGATCTCCATGTGCAGCATGCCCAAGAACCCGCAACGGAAGCCGAAGCCCAGGGCGTCGGAGCTTTCCGGGGTGTACTGCAACGACGAGTCGTTGAGGGTCAGTTTTTGCAGGGCTTCGCGGAAATCTTCGAAGTCATCGGAGCTGACCGGGAACAGGCCGGCGTAGACCTGTGGCTGGATGCGCTTGAAGCCGGGCAGCACGTCGACGTCTGGCGTGGAGCTCAGGGTCAGGGTGTCACCCACTGGTGCACCGTGAATATCCTTGATGCCAGCGATGATGAAGCCGACTTCACCGGCTTTCAGATCAGTGGTCGCGGTGTGTTTCGGGTTGAATACACCGACGCTGTCCACCAAGTGGATCTTGCCGGTGGACTTGACCAGGATCTTGTCGCCCTTCTTCACACGGCCGTGGCGCACGCGTACCAGGGAAACAACGCCCAGGTAGTTGTCGAACCAGGAGTCGATGATCAACGCTTGCAGCGGATCTTCGTAGTTGCCGGTCGGTGCGGGAATGGTGTGCACCAGGCGTTCGAGCACTTCGTCGACACCCAGGCCGGTCTTGGCGCTGCAGGTGACGGCGTCGGTGGCGTCGATGCCGATGATCTTCTCGATCTCTTCCTTGACGCGCTCAGGCTCGGCCTGGGGCAGGTCGATCTTGTTGAGCACGGGCATGACTTCCAGGCCCTGCTCGATCGCAGTGTAGCAGTTGGCAACCGACTGCGCCTCGACGCCCTGGCCGGCATCGACCACCAGCAACGCGCCTTCGCAGGCCGCCAGCGAACGGCTGACTTCGTAGGTGAAGTCAACGTGGCCTGGGGTGTCAATGAAGTTCAGTTGGTAAGTAATGCCGTCTTTGGCCTTGTAGTACAGCGTGACGCTGTGGGCCTTGATGGTGATCCCGCGCTCGCGTTCGAGGTCCATGGAATCCAGTACCTGGGCTTCCATTTCACGCTCGGCAAGGCCGCCGCACATCTGGATAAATCGATCGGCCAGCGTCGACTTGCCATGGTCAATGTGGGCGATGATGGAGAAATTGCGGATATGACTCAAATCACTCACGGATCAACACTCAAAAAGGCTGCAGGCAGATTGCCCGCTGAAAAATAGCCGGGAATTGTACCTGATGCTCAGGCCAGACGTCATCTTTGCTGACCAATACAAAAAAGCCCCACTTTAATGGGGCTTAAAACTGTAGGAGCGAGCTCGCTCGCGAAAATCGCCAACGATAACGCGCTTATTCTGGATAAACGCGGCGTTTCGCAGACTTTCGCGAGCAAGCTCGCTCCTACAGTGAGTGGCATTTCGCGAGCGCGGCTTCAACCCGCCCGGCGCAGCAGCCAGAACCCGGCCACGGCGCAGATGGCCGTCGGCACCAGTACTGCAAACAGCGGCGAGAAACCGAATACCAGGCTTGATGGCCCGAGCAAATCCTGGGCGATGCGGAAGGTGAAGCCCACCAGCACACCGGTGAATACCCGCTGGCCCAGGGTCACGGAGCGCAACGGCCCGAAAATGAAGGAGATCGCCATCAACACCAAGGCCGCGGTAACCACCGGCTGCAAGACTTTTACCCAGAACGCCAGCCAGTAGCGGCCATTGTTCAAACCCTGCTCCTTGAGGTAGTGGATATAGCTCCACAAACCGGAGATCGGCAGGGCTTCCGGCACCATGACCACGGTGTTGAGCAATTCCGGCTTGAGGGCGATATCCCACTGCTCGGTCGGCACATTGACCACTTCGGTGCTGGACTGGGTGCCCTGGCCCACGTTACGGAAGTGCGTGGTGGTGACGTCGCTCAGTTGCCATTGCTCGCCACTGTACTGCGCGCGCTTGGCGAAGCTGGACGACAACATGTGCCGTTCTTTGTCGAAGGTGTAGCGGGTCACCCCGATCAACAGGCCACCCGGCTGCACGGCGTTGATGTGGATGAACTCGTCACCCTGGCGGTGCCACAGGCCGTGCTTGGCGCTTTGCGCATCGCCCGAACCCTGGGCCAGGGCGCGATTGGCCTGGGCGGTAGCTTCGGACGGTGGCGCAACGTATTCACCGATCAGCACGCTGCAGGCCATCAGCAGCAGCATCGGCTTCATCACCGCCCAGACGATACGGCCGATGGAAACCCCGGCGGCGCGCATGATGGTCAGCTCGCTGTTGCTGGCCAGGGTACCCAGGCCGATCAGACAGCCAATCAGCGCGGCCATTGGCATCATGTCGTAGAGGCGGCGCGGCGCGGTCAGTGCGACGTAGCTCAGCACGTCCGTGACTGTGTAAGTGTCAGTAACATTGCCCACTTCATCAATGAAGGCGAACAGCAAGGCCAGGCCGAGAATGATGCCCAGTACCGCCAGGATGGCGATCAGTACGCTAATGCCGATGTAGCGATCAAGCTTAGCCACGGGCCAACTCCTTCAGGCCACGACGGCTCTTCATTTTCAAACGGATAGGTTCCCAGTAGAGCAGCCCCAGGCCGATCATCAGGAAAACCCCGTGCACCCACCACAGGCCCAAGGCCGGTGGCAACTTGCCCTTCTCCAGGGAACCACGGGCAGAAATCAGGATGGTCAGGTAGGCCATGTACAGCAGGATCGCTGGCAGCAACTTGAGGAAACGCCCTTGGCGCGGGTTGACGCGCGACAGCGGCACCGCCATCAGGGTCACGATAAACACCAGCAGCGGCAGGGACAGGCGCCATTGCAACTCGGCGATGGAGCGCAACTCCGGGCTGCCGAACAGCGATGAGGTGGGCAGTGCGTCGCGGTCGGTGACCTCGTCACTGATCTCGGCCTTGGGCAGCATGACGCCATAGGTGTCGTACTTGATCGCCCGATAATCCGCCAGGCCAGGGCTGCCGTCGTAGCGGTAGCCGTTTTCCAGGATCAGGTAGCGATTGCCATCGGGGCGGATTTCCTGGCGACCGCTGTCGGCCACCAGGATCGAAATACCCCGATCCTTCTGGTTCTGACCGAGGTTCTTCTGGGAGATGAACACGCCGCCAAGGTTGGAGCGGTCGTCGGTCATGGTTTCGGTGTAGGTCACCCGCGAACCGTCGCTGAGCGACTGGAAGCGACCGGGCTCGAGGGTGTCGAACTCAGTCATCGCATCCTGCTTGTTCAGCAGCAGCTGGAACTGCATGGCCCCCTGGGGCGCCAGGCTCATGCTCAACCAGGCCACCACCAGGGCAACACCGGCGGCAGGCACCATGGTCATGGCCAGCAGGCGCTGCTGGCTCATGCCGGTGGCCGACAGCACGGTCATCTCGCTTTCCAGGTACAGCCGGCCATAGGCCAGCAATATGCCGAGAAACAGGCCAAGCGGCAGGATCAACTGGAGCATGCCGGGCATCCGGTAGCCCATGATCAGGAACAGTGAGCCCGGATCCAGGGCGCCAGCGGCGGCTTGGGCCAGGAACTTGACGAAACGACCACTCATGATGATGACCAGCAACACCGCACTCACGGCACTCAGGGTCAACAGGACTTCGCGGGACAGATAACGGAAGACAATCAAACCAGACACTCCAGGGTTGTCAGGCTAAGGCGGCCAAACAAGCAAGCATACCGAGTCGACCCGTTTACCACGGGCCGGCTAAAAAGATGGCGCATTATCCTGTGATTGACCGCGCCTGTCACGGAGCTTACTCATGCGCACGCACAAAGCGTGCGCCAAGGGTTGTCAGGCTCCGCTGGCGAGGTTCAAACTGCGGCCTTTGTCGCTGGCGGTTTACAACGCTGCCGAGCTTTAAAGCCGGAGTACAAGCTCCCGGCTCACAGACCTTGATAAGGGACCCGAAAATGGAATTGGTTGTAAAAAGCGTTAGCCCCGAAACGTTGAAAACCGCCACCCTCGTGGTCGCTGTCGGCGAAGGCCGCACACTCGGCGTCGCCGCCAAGCAACTGGACGAACTGAGCGGCGGCGCTATCAGCGCAGTGCTCAAGCGCGGCGACCTGGCCGGCAAGGTCGGTCAGAGCCTGTTGCTGCAGAGCCTGCCCAACCTTAAAGCCGAGCGCGTTTTGCTGGTGGGCGTGGGCAAGGATGCCGAACTGGGCGACCGTCCGTTTCGCAAGATCGTCAGCGGTATCCTCACCATCCTCAAGGGCCTGGGCGGCAGCGATGCGGTGCTGGCGCTCGATGAAATCGTGGTCAAGGGCCGCGACAGCTACGGCAAGACCCGCCTGCTGGCCGAGTCGCTGGTGGACGGCGGCTATATTTTCGACCAGTTCAAGAGCCAGAAAGCCGAACCCCGCGCCCTGAAGAAAATCACCCTGCTGACCATCAAGGCTGCCCAGGCTGAAGTCCAGCGCGCCGTCACCCACGCCCAGGCCATCGCCAACGGTATGTCGTTCACTCGCGACCTGGGCAACCTGCCGCCGAACATCTGCCACCCGACATTCCTGGGCGGACAGGCCAAGGCATTGGGCAAAGAGTTCAAGGGCCTGAAGGTTGAAGTGCTGGACGAGAAGAAGATCAAGGACCTCGGCATGGGCTCGTTCTATGCCGTGGGCCAGGGCAGCGACCAGCCGCCACGCCTGATCGTGATGCAATACAACGGCGGCAAGAAGTCCGAGAAGCCTTACGCCCTGGTAGGTAAAGGCATTACCTTCGATACCGGCGGCATCAGCCTCAAGCCCGGTGCGGGCATGGACGAGATGAAGTACGACATGGGCGGCGCCGCCAGCGTGTTCGGCACCCTGCGTGCCGTGCTGGAACTCAAGCTGCCGATCAACCTGGTGTGTATTTTGGCCTGTGCCGAGAACATGCCGAGCGGCGGCGCGGCTCGCCCAGGCGATATCGTCACCACCATGAGCGGCCAGACTGTGGAGATCCTCAACACCGACGCCGAAGGTCGCCTGGTGCTGTGCGACGCGCTGACCTACGCCGAGCGCTTCAAGCCCCAGGCGGTGATCGACATCGCGACCCTGACCGGTGCCTGCATCGTGGCCCTGGGCTCCCACACCTCGGGCCTGCTGGGCAACAACGACGAACTGATCGAGCAACTGCTCAGCGCCGGCAAGGCCGCCGACGACCGCGCCTGGCAACTGCCGCTGTTCGATGAGTACCAGGAACAGCTCGACAGCCCGTTCGCCGACATCGCCAACATTGGCGGCCCGAAAGCCGGCACTATCACGGCGGCCTGCTTCCTGTCGCGCTTTGCCAAGAACTTCAACTGGGCCCACCTGGACATCGCCGGCACGGCCTGGACCAGCGGCGGCAAGGACAAGGGTGCAACCGGCCGTCCGGTGCCCCTGCTGACCCAATACCTGCTGGATCGCGCCAAAGCCTGAAACTGAAGATGCCGGGGCGGCCATCCCGCCGCCCCGGTCTCAGGAACCGCAATGACCCAAGTCGACTTCTATATATTGCCCAGCGCCGATCCTCTCGCGCGCCTGGATTTTGCCTGCAAACTCACCGAAAAAGCCTGGCGCATGGGCCACCGCATCTACCTGCATTGCAGCGATGCCGCCCAACGCGATGAGCTGGATGCACGCCTGTGGCGCTTCAAGGGTGAAAGTTTCGTGCCCCACGGCCCCGCCGAATCCGAACCCGAAAGCCTGGTAGTCCTGGGTTTGGGGGAAAGTTGCGGCGATCACCATGACTTGCTGGTCAACCTTGACCTGAAAGTACCGGCCTTTGCCAAGGCATTCGCCCGTGTGGCGGAAGTGGTGGTGGAAGACCCGGCTATTCGTCAGGCTGCGCGGGAGAGTTTCCGTTTCTACCGTGAACAGGGCTATCCTCTGCAAGATCACCGGCTACAACGACTTTGAGTACATGATGGACACTCCCAACCCGCTGAAAAAAGACGAACACCTGCTGGACGACCTGGAGTCGATCCGTCAGTTGCTGGGTGATGACAACTTGCAACCGCCGCTGCTGACCGAGACGGTCGAGGGTGAGGTTCAGATTCCGCTGTTGTTCGACATGGTCGGCGGCAAGCCTGCCGCGCCGGCACCTGCGATTGCAGAACCCGCTCCAGCCGCCGAAAAAGCCCCCGACGCCCTGCTGCTGCACCTGGACAACGAACTGCGCGCCGCTGCGCAATTGATCATGCAGGATGTGATCGATGACTTTGCGCCGCATATCGAGGCCGAGATCAAGCGTCGGATGGATGCGCGGATGGAGCGGTTGCTCAGCCAATACCAGAACTGAAAGTGCCCCCCATCCTTGTGGGAGCTGGCTTGCCTGCGATGGCGGCGCATCAGTCGCCGAAGATGCTGACTGAGACACCGCCATCGCAGGCAAGCCAGCTCCCACATTAATTCTGCATCGGTCTTAACCGTCTTCGCCTCGCCCTGGCCCCTATCCCCCGTTATACTTGCCGGCTTTCCTGAATAAATGCCAACTAGGGTCCCGCCGCGCATGGATAAGACCTACCAGCCCCACGCTATCGAAACTTCCTGGTACAACACCTGGGAGTCCGAGAACTATTTCGCCCCACAAGGTGCGGGCGACTCGTACACCATCATGATTCCGCCACCGAACGTCACTGGCAGCCTGCACATGGGCCATGGCTTCAACAATGCGATCATGGATGCGTTGATCCGCTTCCGCCGCATGCAGGGTCGCGACACCCTGTGGCAACCGGGCACCGACCACGCCGGTATCGCCACCCAGATGCTGGTGGAACGCCAACTGGAAGCCACCGGCCAGAACCGTCACGACCTGGGTCGCGAGAAATTCCTGGAGAAAGTCTGGGAATGGAAAGACCAGTCCGGCGGCAATATCAGCCGTCAGATCCGTCGCCTGGGTTCGTCCGTAGACTGGAGCCGCGAGCGCTTCACCATGGACGACGGCCTGTCCGAAGCCGTTAAGGAAGCCTTCGTGCGCTTGCATGAAGACGGCCTGATCTACCGCGGCAAGCGCCTGGTCAACTGGGACACCAAGTTGCACACGGCCATTTCCGACCTTGAAGTGGAAAACCACGACGAAAAAGGCTTCCTGTGGAACCTCAAGTACCCGCTGGCCGACGGCGCCAAGACCGCTGAAGGCAATGATTACCTGATCGTCGCCACCACGCGTCCGGAAACCATGCTCGGCGATGCCGCCGTCGCCGTTAACCCGAACGACGAGCGCTACCAGGCGCTGATCGGCAAATTCGTCGAACTGCCACTGGTTGGCCGCCGTATCCAGATCATCGCGGATGACTACTGCGACCCTGAGTTCGGCACCGGCTGCGTGAAAATCACCCCGGCCCACGATTTCAATGACTACGAAGTCGGCAAGCGCCATAACCTGCCGCTGCTGAACATCTTCGACAAAAATGCCGCCGTATTGCCGGCCTGCCAGGTGTTCAACCTGGACGGCACGCTCAACGACAGCATTGACGGCAAGATCCCGGCCGAATACGCAGGCCTCGACCGTTTTGAAGCGCGCAAACAAATCGTTGCCGCCTTCGACGCTGCCGGTTTGCTGGTCAGCGTTGACGACCACGGCCTGAAAGTGCCGAAGGGCGACCGCTCCGGCACCGTGATCGAGCCGTGGCTGACCGACCAGTGGTACGTGTCCACCAAGCCGCTGGCAGAACCTGCGATTGCCGCCGTGGAAGATGGCCGCATACAGTTCGTGCCCAAACAGTACGAAAACATGTATTTCTCGTGGATGCGCGACATCCAGGACTGGTGCATCAGCCGTCAGCTGTGGTGGGGCCATCGTATTCCGGCGTGGTACGACGAATCGGGCAAGGTCTATGTAGGCCGCGACGAAGCCGAAGTGCGTGCCAAGCACAACCTCGGCGCGGACATCGCGCTGCAACAGGACAACGACGTACTGGACACCTGGTTCAGTTCGGGCCTGTGGACCTTCTCGACCCTGGGCTGGCCGCAGCAGACCGAGTTCCTGAAGAAATTCCACTCCACCGACGTGCTGGTCACCGGCTTCGACATCATTTTCTTCTGGGTTGCCCGGATGATCATGCTCACCATGCACCTGGTGAAGAACGAAGACGGCACCCCGCAGGTACCGTTCAAGACCGTGTACGTACACGGCCTGGTACGCGACGGCCAGGGCCAGAAGATGTCCAAGTCCAAGGGCAACGTCCTGGACCCGCTGGACATCATCGACGGCATCGACCTGGAAACCCTGGTGCAGAAACGCACCTCGGGCCTGATGCAGCCGAAGTTGGCGAAGAAGATCGAAAAGCAGACCCGCGACGAGTTCGCCGACGGCATCGCCAGCTACGGCACCGACGCCCTGCGCTTCACCTTCTGCTCGCTGGCCTCCACCGGTCGCGACATCAAGTTCGACATGGGCCGCGTCGAAGGCTATCGCAACTTCTGCAACAAGATCTGGAACGCGGCGCGCTACGTGCTGGACAAAGGCGAAGACTGCGGCCAGAACGGCGAAGCCTATGAGCTGAGCCTGGCTGATCGCTGGATCATCTCGCAGCTGCAACGCACCGAAGCCGAAGTGACCCGCCAGCTCGACCAGTTCCGTTTCGACCTGGCCGCCCAGGCCCTGTACGAGTTCATCTGGAACCAGTATTGCGACTGGTACCTGGAATTGTCCAAGCCGGTGCTGTGGGACGAGAACGCCCCGGTCGAACGCCAGCGCGGCACCCGTCGCACCCTGGTGCGCGTGCTCGAAGTGGCATTGCGCCTGGCGCATCCGTTCATGCCGTTCATCACCGAAGAAATCTGGCAGCGCCTGGCGCCGCTGGCCGGTATTGAAGGCAAGACCATCATGCTGCAACCTTGGCCAGTGGCCAACGAAGCGCGCATCGATGAGGCCGCCGAAAGCGATATCGAATGGCTCAAGACCCTGATGCTCGGCACGCGCAACATCCGCGCCGAGATGAACATCGGGCCGGGCAAGCCATTGGCCGTGTTCGTCAAGAATGCCAGTGCCGAAGACCAGCGCCGTCTCAGCGAGAACGATGCGCTGCTCAAGAAGCTGGCCAAGCTGGAGTCGATCACCGTATTGGCTGCCGATGCCGAAGCACCGCTGTCTGCCACCGCGCTGGTCGGTGACATGGAAGTACTGGTGCCCATGGCCGGCCTGATCGACAAGGGCGCTGAACTGGCCCGTCTCGACAAGGAAATCGCACGCCTGCAAGGCGAAGTGCAGCGGGTGGGCGGCAAGCTGTCCAACGCGGCATTCGTCGACAAGGCGCCGGCAGAGGTGATCGAGAAAGAACGCGCCAAGTTGGCCGAGGCTGAACAGGCCTTGGGCAAGCTGGCGGAGCAACATGCGCGAATTTCCAGCCTGTAAGGGGAAACCGTGTAGAGAAAGAGGCCTTCGGGCCTCTTTTTTTTGTCCAGGAAAACCACACCATTTCCCAATTAAAACCCTATCCCTGTAGGAGCTGGCTTGCCTGCGATACTGACGACTCGGTGTATCAGGCAGACCGAGGTGATGCTATCGCAGGCAAGCCAGCTCCCACATTTGACCGAGTTGTGTTCAGGAATGTGTGACAATGCCCACCACATTGAGCCAACACCAGAATCATCATGACCGCCCCCACTACGCCCAAACCACCGCGCAAGAAGCCTAAAACCGCCGCCACGGCCAAACCCGTCGCGCCGCGCAAAGAGGCCACACTGCACCCGCGCAACCGCCACACGGGCCGTTACGACTTCCCGGCGCTGATCAAGACCACGCCGGAACTGGCGCAGTTCGTGATCATCAACCCCTACGGCAAAGAGAGCATCGACTTCGCCAGCCCGGATGCGGTGCGGGTGTTCAACCGGGCACTGTTGAAGTCTTTCTACGGCATCCAGCATTGGGACATCCCTGCCGACTACCTGTGCCCACCGGTGCCGGGGCGTGCCGACTACGTGCACTTCCTCGCCGACCTACTGGCCAGCGTCAACGACGGCAAGATCCCGCGGGGCTCGATCGTCAAGGTGCTGGACATCGGTATGGGCGCCAACTGCGTGTACCCGCTGATTGGCTATATGGAGTATCGCTGGAACTTCCTGGGCTCGGAGGTCGACCCGATCGCCGTGTCCGCCGCCAAGGCCATCGTGCAGTCCAACGACCTGAGCAAGGTCATCCAGCTGCGCCAGCAACCCAACCCCAAGCAGATCCTGTTGGGCCTGCTGGAGCCGGGTGAGCGCTTTGACCTTACGATGTGCAACCCGCCGTTCCATGCATCCATGGACGAAGCCACCAAAGGCAGCGAGCGTAAATGGCGCGCCTTGGGCAAGGCCGACCCGAAACGCAAGTTGCCGGTGCTTAACTTCGGTGGTCAATCGGCCGAACTGTGGTGTGAAGGTGGCGAAGCGCGATTTGTGACGCAATTGATCGCCGAGAGCGCGCATTTTGCCCATAAAGTGCTGTGGTTCAGCACCCTGGTGTCCAAAGCGTCCAACCTGCCGGCGATCGAAACCGCGCTGAAAAAAGCCGGCGTGCTGGAAAGCCAGGTGGTGGAGATGTCCCAGGGGCAGAAGCAGAGCCGCTTTGTGGCCTGGACATTCCAGACCAAGAACGAGCAGCAGATCTGGCGCCAGCGCTGGGTTCGATAAGAATCATTGTGGCGAGGGAGCTTGCTCCCGCTGGGCAGCGCAGCGGCCCCAAAATCCTGGGAGCGCTGCGCACTCCAGCGGGAGCAAGCTCCCTCGCCACAATAACCGCGCTCTACACTCAAATCGCAGGCAATAAAAAACCGTGCCCGGATCACTCCGAAGCACGGTTTTTTTTTGCTGCGTCTTACTTGTTAACAGCGTCGGTCAGGCCTTTAGCCACAACCAGCTTGATAACTTTCTTGGCAGCGATTTCGATGGCAGCGCCAGTCGAAGGGTTACGGCCAGTACGGGCAGGACGCTCGGTCACTTTCAGTTTGCCAACGCCTGGCAGAGTGATTTCGCCGCCATTTTCCAGCTGATCAGCAACAACTTGGCTCAGTTGGTCCAGCAGAGCGCGCACGGTAGTTTTCGGTGCGTCTACTGCTTCAGCCAGGTCAGCGATCAGTTGGTCTTTAGTAATAGCCATTGTGGTGTTCCTTCCCTATCAAATTCATATGGATTGCAGAGTGCAGTGTCAGCCGTCGAGCCCGACCGTCATGGCCTGGCATCCCCGGCCATAACCACGGAGATCGGGGTTATAGATGCTTGAAACGGGGATTGGTTCGACCTGACAAATGCTGAATGCACGCTTAACGCCGAGACTTGGCGTAAGACGGGGCAAAACTAGCACAGAGACGGGGAAATATCCGCCTCAACATACCCATTTGGTCAGCTTTATCGCTCTAAACCGTGAAAAAAAGGCATATGGCCAGTGGGAGGGCGTGCAAAATGCCGTTCGGGGCACGTCTTGACCAATGGGTGCGGTACACTGGGCGACTTTTCGGGGAGGCCAACCGCTCCCCTTCAACCAGCCGAGAAGCCTATGCCGATCCGTCATTGCATCGTCCACCTGATCGACAAAAAACCCGACGGCACACCCGCAGTTCTTCACGCCCGCGACTCGGAGCTGTCCGAGTCCGCCGCCATCGAGAACATGCTTGCCGACCTCAACGAGAGCTACAACGCCAAACAAGGCAAGGCCTGGGGTTTCTTCCATGCCGAGTCCGGCGCGCACCCGTTCAGCGGTTGGTTGAAGGAATACTTTGACGGTGGCCAGGACTTCACCACCTTCAGCCGCACGGCGGTAGAGCACCTGCAAAAGCTGATGGAGGAATCCAACCTCTCCACCGGCGGCCATGTGCTGTTTGCCCATTACCAGCAAGGCATGACCGACTACCTGGCTATCGCCCTGCTGCACCACAGCGAAGGCGTGGCAGTGACCGACGAGCTGGACGTGACACCCTCGCGCCACCTAGACCTGGGCCAACTGCACCTGGCGGCGCGTATCAACGTCTCCGAGTGGCAGAACAACAAGCAGTCCAAGCAGTACATCTCCTTCATCAAAGGCAAGAACGGCAAGAAGGTCTCGGAGTACTTCCGCGACTTTATCGGCTGCCAGGAAGGCGTGGATGGCCCGGGCGAAACCCGCACCCTGCTCAAGGCGTTCAGCGATTTCGTTGAAAGCGAAGACCTGCCCGACGAGTCCGCCCGCGAAAAAACCAAGACCCTGGTGGACTACGCCAGCAGCCAGGCCAAGCTCGGCGAACCCATGGGCCTGGAAGAGCTCTCCGGGCTGATCGATGAGGATCGGCCAAAAGCCTTCTACGACCATATCCGCAACAAGGATTACGGCCTGTCGCCGGAGATTCCGGCCGACAAACGCACCCTCAACCAGTTCCGCCGCTTCACCGGGCGCGCCGAGGGCCTGTCCATCAGCTTTGAAGCGCACCTGCTGGGCGACAAGATCGAGTACGACGAAGCCGCCGGCACCTTGATCATCAAGGGCCTGCCGACTCAACTGACCGACCAGCTCAAGCGCCGTAACTGATGCTGGGCGGGGTGCTCAAGAAAGTCCTGCTGGTGTTGCTGGTGGTGGTTGCGATCCAGAACTGGGGCAAGGTGGAGCGGCTGTTCAACCCGTCCCAGGTGGCGCCCGAGCACGTACGTGCCTCTGCGCGGGTGGTGCTCTATGCCACCGAGTGGTGTGGGTACTGCAAGCAGATCCGGCGTTTTCTGGACCAGAAGGGTATCCCGTACCAGG
The DNA here is from genome assembly GCF_016613265.1 of Pseudomonas sp. MF6751. NCBI lineage: Bacteria > Pseudomonadati > Pseudomonadota > Gammaproteobacteria > Pseudomonadales > Pseudomonadaceae > Pseudomonas > Pseudomonas sp. MF6751. Next base: position 96,307 of record NZ_JAENSV010000016.1, on the reverse strand, counting down.
CCGTCGATATAGAGAAGGATGCCGAGGCGCGCAAGGCGTATGAGGCACTGGGCGGTGGCGGGATTCCGTTTGTGGATGTAAACGGCACCTTGATTCGCGACTACGACCCCGAAGCAATCATGGCCGCATTGAAGTAACAGGCAATCAAATGTGGGAGCTGGCTTGCCTGCGATGGCGGTGTAACAGGTTCAATACCTGTGACTGACACACCGCTATCGCAGGCAAGCCAGCTCCCACACACGTCAGCTCTGCACATTGGGTTGTGTGGTGGCCTTAGAAGTTGGCTTCCAGAGACACCATCGCGGTGCGCTCTTCGCCGACGTTGTAATACGCCGTGCCCGCCCCCAGCCCGTTGACCGGCGCCGAGTTGAACGCCACGGTACGCGCCGAGCTCAAGTACTCTTTGTCGAACACGTTGAGCATCGAAAACCGCAGTGCCGCCGACTTGATGACCTTCTTATCCACCGGCAAATAAATACCCGCATTCAGGTCAAACACGGTACGGCCTTCGATCTTCTCCTTGTTGGTCAAATCGCCATAGAAGCTGCCGACATATTTGCCTGCAATGTTGCCGTAGAACCGCGAATCGTCATACCCGAACACCAGGTTGAACATGTTTTCCGGCACGTTGGCCAATTGCTTGCCCGAGGTTGGTAGCAGCACGTTCTTGCTGAGCAGGTCGTCCTTCTGCTCAGACTGGGTGTAGGTATAGGACGCGTAGTAATTGAAGTTGTGCGGCAACAGGCCGCTCCATTCCAGCTCCAGGCCTTTGTTATCGACAGTGCCGACGTTGAGCACCATGTAGTCACCGCTGGCGTCGGTGGTAGAGACCTGGCGATCCTTGAAGCTGATGTAGAACAGGGTCGCACTCAAGGCCATATCGTCTTCGGTGTAGCGCCAGCCCAGTTCCTGGTTCCAGCTCAACTCGGACTTGAGGCTGACGGAGTCGCCCTTGTTGTACAGCACGTAGTTGGGCGGCGTGCGCATATTGCGGGTGACGTTGTAGAACGCCTGGTTGCTTTCATCGACCTGGTACTTGGCGCTGAAGTTGGGCAGGAACTGGTGGTAGCGGGTGTTACGCTTTTCCGGCGTGTCGTACAGGCTGCCGAGGTTGTTGCCGTCACGCTCGACATATTGGTAGGCCACGCCGCCAACAAAACTCAGGTCCGGTGTGGCTTGCCAGTTGTCCTGTACCCAGAGCTTCTGCGCGGGAGTGACGGTGTAGTAGTGGCGGCCCTGGACCGTAGCGCCGTTTTTGTCGACCACCTGGCCGCCGCTGCTGTAATCGCCCCACACATCGTCGGGGGCACCTTCGTTGTTAATGCCGATAAAGGGCTGGGTCTGGCGCTGGCGTGCGCGTTCGTACCAGTAGCCATAGTCCAGGCTGTGTTCTTCGTTGATGTCCCACTTCATTTTCGCCGTGAAGCCAGGGCGCCAGGTCTCGGTCCACGAAGGGCGGTAATAGTTGGCCGATTGCAGGTTACTCAGGTCGTAGTTGCCGGCCTTGTCGGACCTGGGCCCCAGGTTGGAAGCCGTCTGGCCGCTGAAGCTGCCACCGTTGGCCCAGTAGTAATACGGCGTGAGCGTCAGCGACAAATTGTCCTGCAGTTGCCAGCGCTGGGTCAGCGTGGCGTTGACGCTTTCGAATGGGTTGCGGTTGAGCTTGTAGGACGCCGACAGCAAACCAGCCTTGTACACCGGGCTTTGCGCGTAATCCTTACGCCGTCCTTCGGTGCCGAACTGCGCCTTGCTAAGGCTGTTGTAGTTGTAGTTTTCCTGCTTGTTGTACTTGATCGTGGCCAATGTGGAGTTGCCGTTATCCCCTTCGAACAGGCTGCTCCACTCGATTTTGTCGCTGCGCAGAGTGCCCTTGCCGCGCCATTTGTCACCTTCCAGGTGGGATGCCGACACCCAGGTTTTCAGGCCCCCAAAGTCACCGGTGTTCGCTCGCACGAAGGTCTTGCGCAGGGCGTTGGCACCGACGATCTGTTTGGCGAAAACTCCGGCGTCCTTGCTCGGCCGGATGGTGATCATGCCAATGTTGCCGCCGCTGGAGCCGATGTGCGGGCCGTCGGCCTCGGAGGAACCTTGAGTGGCGAACACTTCGGCCAGGTTTTCCGGGTCGCCTAACTGATTGGAGTACACACTGTAGTTGCCAGAATCGTTGATCGGCACGCCGTCCACCGAGACGCCGACCTGGTCGGAACTCATGCCCCGCATGGTAAAACTGGTGCCACTGGTGCCGCTGGCGTCATCGCTGGAAACATTGATGCCCGGCGTGTACTTGAGCTTGTCGATGGCGTTGGCGGTGGCCGACATTTCGTCCATGGCTTGCTTGGTCACCGTCGAGCGTGCCTTGGCACTTTCTTCGAGAATCATGTGGCCGCTGCCAAGGGTTTGCTTGCCGGCGATGTTCACCGAGCCTACATCCTGGGCATCATCGGCCAAAACCAGCGGCGCAAAGCCGCCCAGGCCCGATGCGAGGAGCAGGGCATAAAGAGTGTTGTGGTTCACGTGTAGATCCCTTACTGACATTGTTGTGTTGTATGGGGCAGATGCGAGCTTCCTGACCACTTGTTCAGGAACCCAGGGATGATCCACGGCACGTGTAACCGTTTGGTGACAGGTTTTGGCGATTGCGATGAAGGTTCGATGAAGGCGCTGCAGGCCTAGCGCAGCACAATCATGCGGCCCAACAGGCTGTGCTGTTCAAAACCCAGCACCGCTTGCAAGGCGTTCAAGACCGCTACAGGGTCCTGGCTCGGAAAGCTGCCGCTGACGCGTTTGGCGGCCATGTCCTCGTTAAGCAGAAGAATTCGACCGGGGTAATAACGCCTCAGGTCCTCGACCACATCGGCCAGGGGGGCCTTGTAGTAGTTGAGCCAACCCTCGCGCCAAGCCAGGCGTGAGGCGCTGTCGACCCCATGCAAAGGGTCGGCAATACCGTCGGCGTAGGCCACTTGCTGGCCCGCTGTCAGCACCTGTTGCTGGCCCTGTTTGGAGGGCGTCACGCCCACACGGCCGGACAGCACAGTGACCTCGGCGCCGTCAGGTTGCAGGCGCACTTCAAACTGCGTGCCCAGTACTCGCGTTTCACCGCCGCTAGCCTCCACCACGAAGGGTTGGCCGGTGTGGGTCACACTGAAAAAACCTGCACCACGGCGCAATTGGATGTGCCGTTCGCCCTGGCTGAAATCCACGGCGATCGCACTGTCGGCGTCGAGGGTGACCTTGGATTGATCGGCCAGGGTGAAGGTCTTCACCTCCCCCGGCGCCGTCACATAATCGGCGCCCCACTCATCGAGCCAGCGTGACGGCTGCCAACCGACGCCCATCGACACCATCAGCAGCAAGCAGGCGGCAACGGCCAAGGCACCAGACCAACGCGCTACCCGGGGGCGTTTGGAGGCGTTGATCGTGTTGAGGTAGCCCTGCAAGGCGAGCGCGTCCTCATCGGCCAGTTGCCGCGCCGGTACTTCGCTTAATTCCCAGAGCACCTGGGCTTGGGAGTATGCCTCGACGTGTGCGGGATCTGCGCGTAACCAGCGGCTGAACGTGGCCTGGTCGCCGCTGCTGGGCTGGTCATGCAGCAGGCACAACCAATCGAGCGCGGCCTGTTCCTGGGCGGGCGTGGGCGTGACGTTCACGGGGCGTTCCCTGGCGTGCGTGGAGGCGATGGTTCGCGAAGGCTGGCCTTGCAGGCTTCGAGGGCGCGCATCATATGTTTTTCCACGGCGCTTTGGGACAGGCCCATGGCCTTGGCAATTTCGGCGTACTTGCGGCCGTGGATGCGGTTAAGCAGAAAAATCTGGCGAGTGCGTTCGGGCAAGCTGCGCAAGGCGGCTTCCACATGACGCAGATCATTGCCCGCCTCCAGCGCCGCCTGGGGTTCGCAGCCTTGGTGGTCGGATTGTTCCGGTAGCCAGCCTTCGCTGCTGCGCGCCCGTGCGCTTTCGCTGCGCAGGTGGTCGATGGCGATGTTGCCGGCGCAGCGCAGCAGGTAGGTGCTCAGCTCTTCGACCTGCACCAGCGGGCGACGCCAGAAGCGCAGGAACAGATCCTGCACCAGGTCGGCTGCCGTGGCGCGGCAACCCACACGGCGGCTGACCAACGCCTCCATTTGCGAGCGCTGGGACAAAAACACCTGCAGGAAATGCGCGCGTCCACCCGCTGCATCCGGGTGCGGAGTGTTCTGAGGAGATTGCGGTGGTTGGGTCCTCATGGCCGGCTCAAGAGAGGGCGAACGCCGCAACAGGGCTGGCCAAAAGAGCGAGCCCCGCGAGGCTCAAGGCCAGCCTCGGCCGATACGGCAACAGCAACACCAGTAGCAAGGCGCTGAGCATCAACACCGCGCACCACTCCACCAGGCCCTGACTCCAACCGGCGCCCAGCACCGACGGCCAGATCGACACGCCCAGCAGCAACCAACCGCCCACCCGCAACCCCAAGCGCCGAATGGGCGTGGGTTTGCTGTGCAGCAGTTCGCCGTGGTGACGGTCGGTGGACAAGCACAGTGCCATGAACCCGGCGTAGCACATCAATAGCGCCAGAAGCATCAGTTGGCCTGCTGCTTGAGTGTTAACCCGCGGGCACGCTCAGCCTTGGGTAGCGGCGCGCTGCGGTGGTGCATCTTCCAGGCTGCCCAGGCGAGGAACACGCCACTCGCCAGGCAGGTGAGGTCGAAGCCGGCCATGGCCCAGTCGCCACTTGGCACGGAGACGCCCAAGTGGTGCGAGGTGGTGATGGCGTTAAGCAATGGAATGGCGGCAAACAATAGCGCGCCGAGCCTCAGTTGCTCGACCCAGCCCTGGCGACCGCTCCGCAGCAAGGCGTGCAACAGGCTCAGGCCCCAGGCGATAAAGAACGCCTGCACTTCCCAGTCCGAACGCTCGGTGAAGCTCACCGGCAACAGGCGGTTGGCCCAGAAAAACGCTGCAATGGCGATCATCAATCCGGACATGCTGGCGATATTCAGCACCTCCACCAAACGCAGTTCAAAGGGCATCACCGAGGCCTTGGCGTGTTTGAGCTGGCGTTTACCCAGCCAGATCACCAAGCCTGTGCCGATCATCGCCGTGCCCGCCAGCCCGCAGATAAAGTACAGCCAGCGCAGCGCCGGACCGGCGAAATGGCCCATGTGCAAACCGTAGAAACTGCCACCAACGACCGCTGGCAACGATGGATCGGCACTGGCCCGCAACAGCTCGCCAGTGGTGCCGCTAAACGACAACGTACTGCCCGACGCATGCACTACGCTGTCGGAGCCGGCGCGGAACACATTGACCGAGGCGTTGACATCGCCGGGGTTGTTGACCGCCACACGGCCCACATGCCCGCCCGCCCACTGTTCCCGCGCCTGCTGGTACATCGGCATCAACGGCAGCAGTTTGCCCGGCTGGCCGAGGGCCGGCGCATTGTCAGTAGCGGGGAACAGCTCACTGAAAAACGCCCGGCTGTCTTCACCGTAGGACGCCACGATGGGCGCAGGCATGACCATGCTCATGAAAATCACCAGGCTGCTGTAGGTGATCATCAGGTGAAATGGCAGCACCAGCACACCCACCGCGTTATGCCCGTCCAGCCAGGAGCGCTGGCCTTTGCGCGGTCGGAAGGTGAAAAAGTCCTTGAAGATTTTCTTGTGGGTGATGATGCCGGTGATCAGCGCGACGAACATCACCATGGCAGCGATGGTCGACAGCCAGCGGCCCCACGGGTAAGGCATTTGCAGTTGGAAGTGGAAGCGATAGAAGAACTCGCCGCCCTTGCTTTCCCGGGCCTGCACCGGTTGGCCGGTGACGGGGTCGAGGACTTTCTGGATGAAAGTGCCGCGCTTGCCGGGCTCGACCTTGTCTTGCCACATCACCGACAAGCCGGGGTCGCGGCGGTTCGGCAAGGTAATGAACCAGCGTGCGGCGGCAGGCGCCTGCTGTTGCAGATAGTTTTGCGCGACGGCGAGGCTGCGCCCATCGTCCAGGGGATGGGCCTGCACTTCGGGCTGCATCCAGTGGGTTATTTCATCTTTGAAATAGGCCAGGGTGCCGGTCAGGAAAATCGCGAACAGCAGCCAGCCGAAGATCAAGCCTGCCCAGGTGTGCAGCCAGGCCATGGCCTTGCGAAAGCCCTCTTTCATGTGCGAGCCATCCAAAAACCGATGCCGGCCAGGGTGGCCAAGAGTGCGCTCGGCACCATCACCCCTGCCCAGGCGCGCCATGCCGTGCGGCAGGCAAAACACCAGAGCACCGCCAGCAGGTAGAACACAAAGGAACTCATCATGCCGGTGACCACCGCATCGGCACGGGAGGTGGGCAGCCAGAGCGCCAGGCAAATGGCGGCCAGGGAAGCCATCAGGTAACCGCCAATCACCGCCGCCAGCACGCGCGAGGTGACGGCGAGGCGGTAGGACAAGGGCAATGAGGTTTTGCTTTTCATGCGGCAGGCGCCTGGTTCATCAGCGCGCAATATTAATGATAAATATTCTCATAAGCAAAAGAGAACGGATGAATCACCTGCCTTGGCCGATTGCCGAACCTTGTCATGCGCCCTACAATGCGAACAATTCTTGTTCTCTAAAGCATGTCGAATGCTTGTGGAGTGATCGCGTTGCAGCCGTCCAACCCCGTCGAAGTGTTGTACAACGACCATCACCACTGGCTCACCGGCTGGTTGCGACGCAAGCTCGGCTGCCCGGAAAACGCCGCCGACCTGGCTCAGGACACCTTTATCCGCGTGCTCAGTGCCCGGGAAGCGCCAACGCTGATCGAGCCGCGCGCCTTCCTCACCACCGTGGCCAAGCGTGTGCTGTTCAACTTCTACCGCCGCCAGGACCTGGAGCGCGCCTACCTCGAGGCCTTGGCGCAGATGCCCGAACACGTGGCCCCGTCGGAAGAAGACCGCGCAATCATCCTGCAGACCCTGCTGGAACTGGACCAACTGCTCGACGGCTTGCCCAAGCAGGTCAAACGCGCCTTCCTGCTGGCCCAACTCGACGGCCTGACCTACGCGCAAATCGGCGCGCAACTGGGCATCTCCATCGCCACGGTCAAACGCCACCTGACCAAAGCGGCCATGCGCTGCTACTTCGCCCTATGAACGTCTCCAGCCAAGTCGCCGAACAAGCCGTGCACTGGTTGCTGGAAATGCAGCAAGGCGCGCTCAACCCACGCCAGCAGGCGGCCTGGCAGCAATGGTTGAATGCCCACAGCGAACACCAACGCGCGTGGGAGCAGATCCAGCGCGTCAACCAACGCCTGCGCGGCGTGCCCTCGCCCCTGGCCCACGCGGCGTTGAACGCGCCCACCTCCAGCAGCCGGCGTCAGGCGCTTAAATTGCTGTTGATTCTGGGTGCCGGTTCGGCCGCCGCCTGGAGCCTGCGCCAGCAACATATTCTGCCGCCGCTGACGGCTGACTATCGCAGCCCGGTGGGCCAGCGCCGCACAGTACAGCTGGCCGACGGCAGCCAGTTGCAGCTCAACACCGGCAGCGCGGTGGATGTGCATTTCGACGGCCAACAGCGCCTGGTGCGCCTGCTTGAAGGTGAAATCCTGCTCACCGCCCGTGCAGGCCAGACGCCGTTGCACGTGCTGACCGGCCAGGGCCTGCTCAGCAGCCAGGCAGCGCGCTTGACTGTGCGCCAGTTCAACGACCACACCCAACTGGCGGTACTGGCCGGCCAGGTCGAGGTGATGCCCAACCGCTACAACGGCCTGCCGCTGAGCGTCGACGCCGCGCACCAGGTCAATTTCACCCGCAAAGGCTGGGACACCCCGCGCCCTACCGACGCCAACAGCGGCGCCTGGGCCGACGGCATGCTGGTGGCCGCACACATGCGCCTGGAAGACTTCCTCAATGAATTGGGACGCTACCGTCGCGGCCAGCTCCATTGCGATCCACAAGTCGCCAACCTGCTGCTGTCCGGCAGTTACCCACTGGATGACAGCGAACGCATCCTCGACCTGCTGGAGATCAGCCTGCCGGTGAAAGTGCGGCGCTTTACCCGTTATTGGGTGACCGTGCAGGCCCGGGTCTGAATTTATTTTACTTTTGTGTGAGCCGTTTTCCGCACCTGGCGTGACAGAGAAGGAAAGCCACCTTGATCCTTCCTTCTCAGGACCGCCCTTCATGCCCCAGCACCCGACGCTTCTCGCCCGTACACTGCGCCAACTCCTGCTCGGTGCCAGCCTCAGCCTGACCACACTGCCGGCGGTGATGGCAGCCGACGCCAAGGCGTACCATATCGCCCCGACCACCCTGGAAGCGGCCCTGAATCAATTCGGTCGCGAAGCCGGCGTACTGGTGTCCTTCGGCTCCGCCGTGACGGCAGGGATGCAAAGCCCTGGGTTATCGGGCAGCTACAGCACTGCCGAGGGCTTGCAAAAACTGCTGGAAGGCACCGGCCTGCAAGCCCGCGCCGAGGGGGATAACGCCTACAGCCTGCAACCGGCCGGCGCCCCCGCCACCCTGGAGTTGCAGACCTCCAACGTGGTCGGCGACTGGCTCGGTGACGCGGCGCAAACCAATGTGTTCGAGCACCCCGGCGCCCGTGATGTGATCCGCCGCGAAGAATTCGAACGCCAGGGCGCCACCCAGGCCCGCGATGTGCTCAACCGCATCCCTGGCGTCAACGCCCCGGACAACAACGGCACCGGTAGCCACGACATGGCGCTGAACTTCGGCATTCGCGGGCTCAACCCGCGCCTGGCGTCGCGCTCTACGGTGCTGATGGATGGCATCCCGGTGCCCTTCGCGCCTTACGGCCAGCCGCAACTCTCCTTCGCGCCGATCAGCATGGGCAATATGGACGCGGTGGATGTAGTACGTGGCGGCGGTGCGGTGCGCTATGGGCCGCAAAACGTGGGCGGCATTGTCAACTTCGTCACCCGAGCCATCCCGGATGCGCCGACGGTCAAGGGTGGCTTGCAGACCGAGACCAGCCCCTCCTCCAGCCACGACGGCTTCAAGACCACCGGCAACCTGCTGGCCGGCGGCACCGCCGACAATGGCTTGGGCGGCGCGCTGCTGTACTCCGGCACCCGCGGCGGTGACTGGCGCGAAAACAGCAACACGCGCATCGACGACCTGATCCTCAAGGGCAAATACCAACTGGACGACGCCAACAGCTTCAACGCCATGGCGCAGTACTACGAAGGCCAGGCCGACATGCCGGGCGGTTTGAACGTCAAGGACTACAAGGCTGATCCGTACCAGTCCACCCGGCCCTATGACAAGTTCTGGGGCCGCCGCACGATGTTCAATGTGGGCTATCGCTACGAGCAGGACCGCCGCGAATTCACGGTCAACAGTTTCTTCACCAAGACCCTGCGCAGCGGCTACCTGGACCAAGGCAGCTTCCTGTCGCTGTCGCCACGGGAATATTGGGTACGTGGCCTGGAAACGCGCTTCGCCCAGGGCTTCGACCTCGGCCCCACCAGCCACGAAGTGGGTGTTGGCTACCGCTACATCAATGAAGCCGGCCACGAGCTGCGCTACCGCACGCCGATTGCCGTCAACCAGCAAATCCCCACCACCAACAGCCGCAACGACCGCGACACGCGCGGCGGCACCGAAGCCAATGCGTTCTTCATCGACGACCGCATCGACATCGGCAAGTGGACCATCACCCCAGGCATTCGCTACGAGATGATCGAGTCCCAGCAGACTAACAACCTGAGCAACGTCAAATACAAGGGCGACTACAACACCGCACTGCCAGCGCTGAACGTGCTCTATCACCTCACCGATGATTGGAACCTCTACGCCAACACCGAAGGCTCGTTCGGCAGCGTGCAGTACAGCCAGATGCCCAACCGTGTGAACAGCGGCGAAGTGAAACCGGAAAAAGCCCGCACCTGGGAACTCGGCACGCGCTATGACAACGGCAATCTGCGCGCAGAAATCGGTGCGTTCCTGATCAATTTCGACAACCAGTACGACAGCAACCAGACCAACGACACCGTGATCGCACGCGGTGAAACGCGTCACCAGGGCATCGAGTCGAGCATCAACTACGCCCTCGACGGCCTGAGCCCCGCACTGGCCGGCTTCGATGTGTACGCCACCTACGCCTATGTGGATGCGACCATTCGCGAAGACGGCCCGAACAAAGGCAACCGCGTGCCCTTCTCCTCCAAGCACAAAGGCACCCTCGGCGTGGGTTACACCGAAGGCCCTTGGAAGCTGAATGTGGACAGCAGCTACCAGAGCAGCCAGTTCGCCGACAACGCCAACACCCAGGCCGAAAGCGCCGACGGTGCCAATGGACGCATCCCCGGCTACATGCTGTTCAGCAGCCGCGCAGCCTATGACTTCGGCCCGCAGTTGTCGGATTTGAATGTGGCGGTGGGGGTGAAGAACATCTTCAACAAGCAGTACTACACCCGCTCGTTCGACGACAACAACAAGGGCAAGTACGTGGGTGAGCCGCGTACGGTGTATGTGCAGACTTCTATCGCGTTCTGACTGCAATCTGCAGACTGCAACACATCCAACTGTGGGAGGGGGCTTGCCCCCTCCCACAGTTGATTCTCGGTGTGTTTAGGATTGAATGGGGCTAACTACCCGCCAGGCAACTGGGGGTGGCCGCCACTAACGCGTCAATGGCACACCGCGTCTTGGCCGGCATATGCGCCGCCGTCGGCCAGATCACATGGATCGGCGCAGGTTGCTCACGGTAGCTGGGCAGCACGGCCTGCAACTGACCGCGCAGCGCATAGTGGGCAATCAACCAACTCGGCAACCAGGCCAGGCCTACGCCCGCGATCGCGGCATCGGCTACCGCCTGGAGGTCGTCCACGATCAACGGCGAAGCCAGGCGCGAGCGCTGCGCGGTATTGCTGCGGTAGGCAATGCCACGATGAGCGGCCAGGTCTTCGATACTGCCAATAGCACCCTTGCGCTGCAAATACGCAGGCGACGCTGCCAGCCCCATGGCCTGCTGCCCCAGTCGCCGTGCACTCAGGCGGTCGGTGTCGGGCAACGGGCCGATGCGCACGGCCATATCGAAGCCCTCCTGCACCAAGTCGATCATGCGGTCGGAAAAACAAAGGTCGATTTCCAGTTCCGGATAACGATCCAGCAAGGCCCACAACGCTGGCGCGGCATAGTGATGACCAAACGCCAGGGGCACGCTCACTCGCAAACGCCCGCGGGGTTGCTGGCGGCCGCTTTCCAGCACGGACTCGGCGGCCTCCAGCTCTGCCAATGCGCGCAGGCAATGCTCGTAGTAAGCCTGCCCGTCCTCGGTCAACCGCTGGCGCCGGGTGGAACGCTGTAACAGGCACGTGCCCAGGCGTGCTTCCAGGCGCGCCAGGCCCTTGCCCACCGCAGAACGCGTGAGGTTCAAGCGTTCTGCGGCTTCGGTGAGGTTGCCGCTTTCAACAATCTGCAGAAAGAGTTCGACACCATCAAAACGTGGGGTAGCCATGCTTAATTGTCGCCCTATATTCCCTTGTTCACGGAAAAACTATCGCCAATAAAGAACCTGATTCCCGAGAGAATAGCCCCTCCCGCTTTCGAAAGGAATCTCGTATGCCCCGCGCCGCCGCACTCTCGGCCCTCACTCCCCCGCGCACCGCCAGGAACGGCCTGGCCCTCACCGCCGTCTGCCTGGTGGCCCTGATGTTCGGCCTGGAAATCTCCAGCGTGCCGGTCATCCTGCCGACGCTGGAACAGGAACTGAGCACGGGCTTTCAAGACGCCCAATGGATCATGAATGCCTACACGCTGGCCTGCACCAGCGTGCTGATGGCGGCGGGGACCTTGGCGGATCGCTTCGGTCGTCGCCGTGTGCTGGTGGTGTGTCTGTGGCTGTTCGCCCTGGCCTCGCTGGCCTGTGGCTTGGCCAACGATGCGTCGACACTGATCGCGGCGCGTTTCGTCCAGGGCATTGGCGCCGGGGCCATGATGATTTGCCAATTTGCGATCTTGTCCCATCAGTTCCGCGAACCGGCGGCGCGTGCGCGGGCCTTTGCGATATGGGGCGTGATCGCTGGCGTGGGCCTGGGTTTCGGACCGATGGTGGGAGCCTTGATCCTGGCCGTGGCGGACTGGCGCTGGGTGTTCCTGGTGCACGTACCGCTGACCCTGTTCACCTTGGCGTTGTTGCATATCAGCGTGCAGGAGTCCCGCGACCCGGCCAACCATCGCCTCGACATCGCCGGCATGCTGACCATGACACTCACGGTGTTTGCGCTGGTTTATTTCATTACCCAGGGCAGCGAAATAGGCTTTGGCGCCCCGGCGATGCTCGGCTGGGCTGGCCTGTCGGTCTTCGGGCTGCTGCTGTTTATCTTGATTGAGCGGCGCAGCGCCCATCCGATGTTCGACTTCTCGGTGTTCCGCATCCAACGTTTCAATGGCGCGTTGATGGGCTCAATCGGCATGAACTTCAGCTTCTGGCCGTTCATGACTTACCTGCCGTTGTACTTCCAGGCGGGCCTGGGTTACGACACGCTGACCACAGGCGCCGCCTTGCTCGCCTACACCTTGCCGACTTTGCTGGTACCGCCGCTGGCCGAACGCCTGGCCCTACGCTTTGGCGCCGAACGCATCATTCCCCTGGGCCTGGGGGTAATGGGCGCAGGGTTCATGGGAATGGCCGCCGTTAATTACGCCGAACAACCCAGCACGGCGCTGGTGCTGTTCAGTTGCGTGATCGCCGGTATCGGACTGGCGTTGACCAATTCGCCGACCACCAACACCACCACCGGCGCCGTCTCGAATGACCGTGCAGGCATGGCCTCGGGCATCGACTTCAGCGCACGGCTGATCACCCTGGCGCTCAATATCGCGCTGATGGGCCTTGTGTTGTTGTTAGGGATCAGCCACAACCTGGCCCATGTGCTGCCTGACAGCACGGCAATGGAGTGGGCAAGCCTCAGCCAGCATATTGCCGCCGGCAAGTTGGATGCGCCGGGGCTGACCATTCTGGATGCGCAAACAGCACTGCGCAGCGGCGCCGGCTGGGCCATGCTGTTTGCAGGGTTGGGCGCCTGCGGCCTGGCGATGCTGAGCCGGCATTTCTTCCGACGCGAGCGCTGAACGAAAAACGGGCCTGCATATGCAGGCCCGTTTTCATTGGGGGAATGGAAAAAATCAGCCGTTAATGGCAGCGTTTTCGTTTTCCAGGAATTCCTCTTCCAAAGCGTCTTCGTTCACTTTGTTGATTGGCTGGTTTTTACCGGCAGCGCGCGGCTTGCCTTGCAGTTTGCCAAACAGATGTTCCAGTGCGTGGTCGAGCTTGACTGCGGCGCCATCGATCGCTTGCTCCAGCGTATCGGCTTTATGGCACACGGAAACTGGTTGATGGCCCTTTGGCCGTGCTTCCAGACGGCAACTCAAATCGTGAGGGCCGGGCTTGTCGCCGTTCTCGTCTCGCAGGTAGACCTCTACACGGGTCAGGTCTTCTTCGTAGCGTTCGAGCGTGCTCTCAATGGTAGTACGTACCCACTCCTCCAGTCGGATGCTGCTTTCAATATGGTTATCGCTATTGACTTGGATTTGCATAGTTCTTCCCTTATTTCAGCTAGCTCGCCAGAGGTCACAAACTGCAACACCGGGGTGGTGAAACCATGACCTCTTGATTACACAATTGAGCACCTGCTGAAACATTTCAACCCCTTTGAAAAGATAAATCCCACATTACAAATTAACCCTGACGACGAGCAAAAACGCTGGTAGGGTGGGGAGTTAGTTACAACTTCTTACGTTCTGTTTTCCTCACAATTGCCCCTCTCCCAACGGGTGCAAGCTGCGAAAAATCCCCGCTTCCTCCACCAGCCAGTCATGCACCGCACGCACGCCCGGATGGTTCAACGCGCCCGGCGCATACAGCAGCACGTAGCGTTTATGGTTGGGCACGGCCAGGCCGAACGGCACGATCAAGGTGCCGCGCTCCAGCTCATCGTTCAGCAAGGTGCGCCGCGCAATCGCCACGCCCATGCCGGCGATGGCGGCTTCGATGGTCAGGTGATTGCGGTTGAAGGTGTGCCCGCGCCGTACGTCGGCACCGTGGTAGCCGATGGCATTGAGGTAAAACTCCCATTCGGCATATTCATAACTCCCACGCCAGGCCGTGATGTCGTGCAGCAGCGGGAAATGGGCCAGGTCCGCCGGGCCATGCAAGGGTGGGCGGCCACGCAACAGGCTGGGGGCGCACACCGGGAATATCTGTTCATCCAACAGGGCTGTGGATAACAAGCCAGGGTAGCTGCCGTCGTTCAGGTCGATGGCCAGGTCAAAGTCGCCTTCATGCAGGGCAATGCTGCTGTCTTCGGCGACCATGCGCAGTTGAATGTCCGGAAAACGCTGCTGAAAACGTGGCAGACGCGGGGTCAGCCACTTGCCCAGAAACGAGGGGATTGAACGCAGGCGCAAGGTGCCGCTGATCATCCCGGCGTCCAGGCGCTGCAGTTCGGCATCGATGCTGCCATAAGCCTCCCCCACCACGGCCGCCAGGCGCTGCCCCTCGGCGCTGAGTTCAACGCCTCGCGCACGCCGATGAAACAGTCGAAAGCCCAGGCGCTCTTCTAGCTGGCGAATTTGTTGGCTCACCGCTCCCGGCGTGATGTGCAGTTCCTCGGCGCAGCGGGTGAACGATAGATGCCGCGCAGCGCAGGAAAACACATGCAGCCAGACATAGGTCTGGCCATGGAGGGGGCGAGTCATAGCGTTTAGTCCTGCTAAAGGGTGTCTTAGGATAATTCGTTGGTCAGTACTGATCCAGAGGCTCAGTATCGCGCCAATTCCGCCTGCTCTACAAAACATGGCAGCGATTTCTACTCCATTGCTTGTAAGGCTTTAGCATGGCTATCAGTGTTTTCGATCTATTCAAGGTGGGCATCGGCCCTTCCAGCTCCCACACCGTTGGCCCGATGCGCGCTGCCGCGACATTCGCCCAAGCCCTGACCGACCTGCATTTGCTCAGCCAAACCCGGCGCGTCGAAGTGCGCCTGTATGGCTCGCTGTCCGCTACCGGCGTCGGCCATGCCACCGACCGCGCCTGTGTCATGGGCTTGATGGGTGAATGGCCAGATCGCGTCGACCCCACCTCGATCAATGCGCGTATCCAGCAACTGCGCGAGTCCGGCCAATTGCTGCTGGCGGGCTCTCAGGCAATTGCTTTCAACTGGCACACCGACTTGCTGCTGCTGGACGAAAGCCTGCCGTACCACCCCAACGCCATGTCCTTGCACGCCTATGGCGACAGCGGCCTGCTGAGCGAACAAACCTATTACTCGGTGGGCGGTGGTTTCATCATCGAAGCCGCCGAAGCTGCATCAGGCATTGCGCCGACCAGCGACGTGCAATTGCCCTACGACTTTTCCAGTGCCGTAGAACTGCTGGCCTTGTGCAACAAGCACGGCCTGCGGGTATCCGAGCTGATGATGGCCAACGAACGGGCGTGGCGCAGCGATGAAGATATCCGCAGCGGCCTGCTGCATATCTGGTCGGTGATGCGCGAGTGCGTGGAACAGGGCCTGCGCGATGAAGGCATCCTGCCCGGTGGCCTGGATGTGCCCCGTCGCGCCGCGAAGTTGCATCGCAACCTGTTGGAAATCGGTAAGCCCAACGTGATCACCTCGACCTTGTCGGCGATGGAATGGGTCAACCTGTTCGCCCTCGCCGTCAACGAAGAAAACGCCGCTGGCGGGCGCATGGTCACCGCCCCGACCAATGGCGCGGCCGGAATTATCCCGGCAGTGCTGCATTACTACATGAAATTCAACGCCGACGCGTCTGACGACGACGTAGTCAATTTCTTCCTGGCCGCCGCTGCCGTCGGCATCCTCTGCAAGAAAAACGCCTCCATCTCCGGCGCCGAAGTCGGCTGCCAGGGCGAAGTGGGCTCGGCCTGTGCCATGGCCGCCGCAGGCCTGGCCGATATCCTCGGTGCCACCCCGGAGCAACTGGAAAACGCCGCCGAAATTGGCCTGGAACACAACCTCGGCCTGACCTGCGACCCGGTCGGTGGCCTGGTGCAGGTGCCGTGCATCGAGCGCAATGCCATTGCGGCGGTCAAGGCGATCAACGCCACGCAGATGGCCCTGCGCGGTGACGGCAAGCACTTCATTTCCCTCGACCGGGTGATCCGCACCATGCGCGATACCGGCGCCGATATGCATGACAAATACAAAGAAACTTCACGGGGCGGCCTGGCGGTCAGCTGGGTGGAGTGCTGATCGGAGCACTGCTACCCGCCCCAACGTGAGCCCGCGCAAAAATAATAACGAGGCAATACCGATGACTGATGTACGTACACCTGCTGCCGAAAATCCCGATGTCAGAGAAAACACAGTAACCACCGGCTGGACCAAACACGACACCACCTGGATGCTCGGCCTCTACGGCACTGCCATCGGCGCGGGCACCCTGTTCCTGCCGATCAATGCCGGCTTCGGTGGTTTCTGGCCGCTGATCGTGCTGGCACTGCTGGCCTTTCCGATGACCTTCTTCGCGCACCGTGGGCTGACGCGCTTTGTGCTGTCGGGCAAATCCGGCGACATCACCGAAGTGGTCGAGGAACACTTTGGTGTCGGCGCGGGCAAGTTGATCACCCTGCTGTACTTCTTTGCGATTTTCCCGATCCTGCTGGTGTACAGCGTCGCACTGACCAACACCCTGGGCAGTTTCATGGAGCACCAATTGCACATGGCGCCGCCGCCACGGGCGATTCTGTCGCTGGTGCTGATCCTCGGCCTGATGGCCATCGTGCGGTGTGGCCAGGGCGTGATCGTCAAGGCCATGAGCGTGCTGGTGTACCCCTTCGTTGCCGCCTTGCTGCTGCTGGCATTCAGCCTGATTCCCAACTGGAACGGAGCGTTCTTCGCCTCGGCCAGCGAAGGCATGCCGCTGCCGCTGTTCTTCAAGACGTTGTGGATGGCGATCCCGGTGATGGTGTTCTCGTTCAACCAGAGCTAACGACACACAGGCCCAATGACCATTGAGGCTTGACCACATGACCAGCACCAACACTGCCCACCCTGTCACAACCACTGTCACAACTCCTCTAAGCTCGCCTTACTACTACCGTAGGCATGGGGTCTACTACATGCGGTTACGTCCTGTAGGCTCCTTGAAGGGCCATGCGGTATCCTTGCGGACCACTGACAGGAGCCAAGCCATGACCACCTCACAGGACCTACGCAACGCCTTGAAGGGCTTCCACCTCGACAACCCTGGGGCGACCTGGGAGGAGATCCGTGAGGCTATCCGTTCGTTTGCTATTGAGGCCCTTGAGGCTGACCACAGCGGTGACCCTATGCAAAGCTATGGCATGGTCTATCAGGATCTTAAGGCCGACCTGAGAGGTCACGCTATGACAGCCTCTATGAGCCCCTTACAGAGCCATGGCCTGGATACTGCGATCACTGCTGTAGACGGTGCGTTAAGTCGCCTGAATGGAAACCTAAAGCCTCTCAATGGACTCCTTCGGGACCTCTCAGGTCCTCAAGCTGGTCTCCCTGGGGAGCCTGTGGGTTTGCGTCCCTGGGTCACTCAATCTGTAAAGGGATTCGACCCTAAAGGGATCATTGAGTCTTCCATTGAGTCTTCCATTGAGTCTTCCATTGAGTCTTCCATTGAGTCTTCCACTCAGACCCAGGCCCTAACGGTGGCCTTCAAGGACCTCTCTAAGGCCTACCTAAAGGAACACTCAGGCAACGTAAAGGCCACCACTCTAAAGGGGCTCAATGCGACCCTCAACGGGCTGAGCGCTGCCCTGGGCGATACCGACATGATGACCCACACGCGGGACGACATGACCACCTTAAAGTCTGACCTCAATGAGAGCAGGGCTAACGCCACTGTTAACAAGATGCTATCAACCCTACAGACGGTCCTTGAGTGGGCTGTGAATACAGGCACCATTGAGCGTCACTATGCCAAGGGTCTCAAGTTCAAACGTGATGCAGACTCAGACCGTAAGGCCTTCACTGAGGCCCAGGTAGTGGACGTGATGACCCAGGCCACAGAGGACCATAGCGAGACCTCGACGGTCATTCAGTTGGCAACCATCACCGGGGCCCGACTCAATGAGATCCTGACCTTGACCAAGGAGGATGTCCGTGAGGTGGCCGGTGTATTGGTGATCGACATCAATGAAGACCAGACCCACAAGTCTCTCAAGAACCGCTCAAGCGCTCGACTGGTCCCGCTCGTTGCTGCCCATGGGTTCAACCTTGAGGCCTTCCTTGAGGTGGTCGCTGGGTTGCCTGCTGGTGGTCGCTTGTTCCCTAACGTGACCCACAACACAGGGCGAGCCATTAACGCCAAGCTACGGACCTTCCACGGTCTGGATGACAAGGCCCTGGTCCTGCACTCCCTGCGCCACTCCCTGGCTACCGCTATGAAGTCTCAAGGGGTCAAGCTGGAACACGCACAGGCGATCCTGGGGCACTCCTCGGGCGTCATTACCTGGGACCTTTACGGACGTAGTGCAGTGGCTGACCTTGAGGCCCTGAGGGATGCCCTGGCCGTTGCCCACGGGATGACCCAGGCGGTGACCCAATGAGCCCGACTATCAGTGTGAGCGTGGTCCTGGGGCTGCTGGCCTATGCTGGCGCTGTTCATCTATGGCGGGCCTACAAGAAGCACCGAGACGCCTACCGCCAAGGCTACCTATTGAGGGTCCGCTATGAGGCTGCTGTAGACACGGTGCAACTCCTTAACCACTGGTACAGCCTTGAGCCCAAGGGACCCGAGGAGGACGCCTTAGCGGCTGAGGTCCTTGAGTTCCTGGCACAACGTGACGCTGAGACCCTGGCCCAAAGGGCGACCACTGAGGCAAAGCCTGGGAGCTGGACCTAACGGCACCACAAAGGGCGCTCCACGTTTCATTCTGAGGAACTGACAGGGGCATAGCCCTACAGAATCATCACAGCGTCACCCTTAAAGGCTCGATTGGTTCCCGTTGTGGGACTGGTCGGGCCTTTGTCGTTTAGGTCCCTGTGAGAAACTTTAGGTGTGTGAGTAAAACTCGTTGACAGTGTGTGAGGAGGCCTGTGCCTTGACGACTCCTAACCACACACCTCACAAGGTAGCCACACAATGACCACCACCACACAAACCCAAGCCGCTCCTAAATCCCCAGTCGCAACACTGCGCCCAGGCTTCACCGAGAACGCCACCCAGGCAACCCATGAGATTTATGGCATGCCCTCAGGCCTGACCTATGAGGTCTCCGTCAAGGACCACGCGGACAAGTTCTTTCTGTTCACCCACCTTGACGTGTGGCTGGCGACCGGCTGGCTTGTGACCTCTGTCTATGAGGCCCAAGGGTTGTACGTGATGCAGGTCCGCAAAGGTCGCCGTATCGGGACACTGGTCTCTGAGGGTGACGCCCCTCTGTGGCACCAAAGCTCCCGCGCTGACCATGCCCTCAAGAACTTCTGCTAACCCACACCGACCGCCAGGGCTCTCACAAGGGGCCCTCACAGGAGACGCGCAATGATCCTCACCACTGACAAGCTGACCATCACCCTGACTTGCAAGCTGACCCGTGATGGCTTCGCCTGGGTCGCCCAAGGTCCTAACCACGTTGGCCGTGATTCCATGGCCGTGACCGGGCACCTCGACAACCTGACCCGCCCCGAGAACGCTAAGCGCTGCCTTGAGCTGTTCCGTGAGACCCACCGTAAGGGTCACGCTGCCTTCACTATCGCCCCATGTGATTCCCTTCGGTCGGTCTTTGTGGCCGTTGAGGTGACGCCATGATGGCCTATGTGGGTTGGACCTTAGGGTCTATGGCGATCCTTGGCGGCGTCCTCTACCTGGGCGACCGAGTACAAAACCTGCTGACCACCCACTGACCACCTAAGAGGCCTGCTGTATGATGCGGGCCTTCTTGTTCTCACCGCCCAGGTATCCAACACCATGACCACCGACACCACCCTCCTGACAGACTCTGTGACCATCGCCAAGGCCACACCCAAGCGGCGACACGTTGACCTCAAGGTGAGCCTGCTGGCTGCCCTGACAGAGCTTGAAGGCCTGGGCCTGCTGGTCAAGACTGTGGACGGTGAGGGCCTGCACCAATGGCATGACCACAGAGGAACCCTTGAGGCCGCCGAGCGGGTCTATCTGGATTCACTGCGGCGCCCTGGCGTGACCCTGGACCTGGGCCGGATGGTCCTCACCGCGCTTGTCCTGAGAGCGAGACACCCAGGAGACACAGCGGCAATCGTTGAGGCCCTTAAAGGGTGACCCTAAGGCGCTCTGTGCTGAAATCTAAGAGAGACCCAGGGCCATAGGCCTGCACAATCAACACAGCGACACCATATTGAGAGCCCTGGGCGTGACTGCCTGGGGCTTTGCCGTTTCTGAGGGCCCAATAGATGACCGCGCGGGCCTACATGCGTGCGTGTATAGACAGATGGAAAGGGTCATTGAGAGACCTGGGATTAAAACCCCTCACCTATACAGGATAGACACCACGTCTCCCTGGCACCTCCTCAACGCTTGCCCTGTCGGTTCCCTCAATGGGTCCTGATGGGCTGCGCCTGGGAGGTCGGAACAGAAACCCTCACTAAGGCTACAGACAATCCAATCGACCCAGGAGACCACCAACATGACCGACCTCAAGACCATCACAATGACCAGCGTTGAAATTGCAGCCATGACCGGCAAGCAACACGGTCACATCCTGCGGGACGTTGATAGAGCTATCCAAGCCATTCAATCATCCCGGCTAAAGGCTGATGCAGCCCAGGGCACTCACTCCAAATCTGGAGAGTGTTCAATTAATACACAGTTCGGTGCGACCGAGGCCACGTATACGGATGGCCGGAACGCTGAGCGCCGTATGCTGATCCTCAATAAGCAAATGGTCTTCACCATCATCACCGGCTGCCCGCAAAACCACTCACAACCAACGGAGACCACCGACCCAGGAGACCACCACCATGACCCACCACACCACCACCGAACTACTCCACACCCTGGCCGATGAATTCGACCGGGCCGACTACCTGACAGGCCTTCGCCTTGTCCCTGAGAACCCTAAGCGAGGAACCGTGCCGACGATAATCAAGAACCCTTTCTGTGGTCACCTGGACATTCAGGACCGCTATGACCGCTGGTCTGAGGACATCCTTTCAGGAGTCGCAAGGCTGGACCACGGCGGGACCAAACAGCTACCCGTCAAGACCCTTTATGAACTGATCGAAGCGCTTGACGTTCTCTCAACGGAGACCATAGGCGCCCACCTGGGCCTGTCCGCAAGGATGGCGCGGCGTTATCTCAATGCCCTTGAGGTCGCAATGCAACCGCTTATGAGGTCCCGGCCTAAGTGGCTGAGGGCTGCTATGGGCGACCTTGAAGACCACGAGCGGGTCACCGTCCCGGCCACACAATCAGCACCTGACCAGATGGCACAGCTACGGCTGGACCTGGGCGCCGATGCGTTCGCGGATTAATGCGGACACAAGATAATAAACCCTAAGGACCGACCTCTAAGGGCACCGACTCAATGAGGACACAAGCTAAAGATCCTCTCTGAGACCCTTTGTGATGGGAGTTATTTGCTGACAAGCAATCCCACCTCTAAGAGACCTTTAAGACCCTCTGAGCTTAGAGCCTGGGTCTATCGACCACAGATTGACCAGCACCACTGAGCAACCTTTAAGGGACCACTGAGCAACCGCCCAGGGCCCACCACGCACCTCTAAGGCCCACACCATAGGGCAACCCAGGAGACCACCACACAGACACCAAGGAGACCACCACCATGCAGAACATTCAGATCGACGTTAAGACCCTTTCCGCTTCCCTCAAGGTTGACCCTCTGAGCCCTTCGGGCCTTGCGACCCTTGAAGGTCAACCCGTAGGCACCCAGCGCCCCGATGGCTATTGGTCATTCCAAGGGCTGGCAGTTCACCGGGTCGTGTATGCACTCACCACCGGCACCGACCCACAGGGCCTATACATCGACCACAAGGACGGTGACCCAGGCAACAACAAGGCCAGCAACCTACGAGCCGCCACCAATCGCCAGAACGCCCGCAACACCCCAGGCCGTGGCGCATTCTTCCCGAAAGGGGTCTACCTCAACGCCAAGACCGGGCGCGTGACTGGCTGTGTCGAAGGCTACAACCTGCGCAAAAGTTTCATCCTTGACCGTGACCATGACAGCACCCAGCTCAACGCAATGTGTCGTGCTGCCCTTGAGGCGATCCTTGAGGAACACGGCGAGTTCGCCAACCTGACCAGCTTTTACTGTCAGCTCCCGATAGAGGCCGTAATGGGTCCCGCCGAGGGCTGGCCGTGAGCCTGGGTCAATCCCGTGTGCCCTCACCTATAAGGGGAGATAAGTACCACCCTGGAACAAAACCCCTCACCAGATGAGGAAGGGACACACACCCGGACTAACCAAAAACTCACAGAAATTTTCACAGACCCGAAAGGAGAACCACCACCATGACCGCCCACACCGAACGCCGTACAGACACCACCGTATCCCTGGCCGTGGCCTTGCGCCTGAGCCACACCGACACCCTCAAGGCAATCTCTCAGGCCCTCCCTGAGCTGCCAGAAGGGACCGACACACTGACCCGTGCTGAGGCGATGGCCGTTGCCGAGCTGGTCGCCCCTGAGCGCTCCCTTGAGGTCTTCAACGCACTGCGCAAAGACGCCCAGTAAGGGACCCACAACCAACACAGGAGAACCACCACCATGACCGTACACACTGAAACCGCTATGACCTCCCTGGCTCAACGCATGATCGGCAAGGGCGACCAGCAATGAGCGCCTACCACGCACCCAAGGTGCCGACCATCCTGACCAAGACCCAGCGTTACCACCTGCATACGTGGCTGTCCCTGGACCTGCAAGGCCACACCCTGGAGGAAATCCGGGAACACTTTGAGGTGACCCAGGGTCGTCGCCGTGAGGCCAAGAAGGTACGCGAGGCGAAAGCCCGTGAGGCCCGAAAGGAAGCCCTCAAGGCCACTGAGGAATAGAAACCCTCACTAAGGTTACAGCACACCATCACCACCACCGAACTGTGAGGGCACAACCCGACACACTTTTATGATTAACACCAAGGAGACCACCACCATGACTACGGAGACCACCACCACCCAAGCACCGACTATCCTGACCGCTGAGGCATACGCCGACCTAAAGGCGAGCATCCGTGCCAGTGTCTTGACGATCCCGGCTCGACCGATTCCCGCTGACCTCAACGCTGATGACCTGCCCGCCTGGGTCGAATGGTTGACCAGCACAGAGGAACCGCTGAGCGAGCTGGTAGAGCGTTACAAGGCCCTGCCTACTGCCCAACACCTGAGCGCTGCCACCCTTGTGGGAACCATTGGGGCAAGCGTTGAGGTCAGCCGCCTTATGACGATGTGGGCTGACTTCTATGAGGCGAACCCTGAGGCCCTTAAAGGCCACGGTCTGAGCCGCGTTAAGACCATCCTTGACCAGCGCCGAGCAGCCGCCCGAGCGTTGCCTATTGGCCTGCCTCCTATTGAGGTCTGCCGTACCCTTTGGGCATTGGACCCTGAGAGCCCTACAGGCCTGCGCTCTGTCCGCACCGGGAAGGCCCTCAAGGGTGAGCCCCGTGCTAATGGGTCGGTCATTGTGTACCGCCCTGCCACTGGCGAGAAATTCAGCTTCGACCCGGCTGACATTGTGTTTGCCCTTGAGGATGACCTTGAAGGGATCGACCTAACCACGTTTGAGCGCGCCGAGCTGGCCCGTGCTGAACAACTCAAAGAGGACCGCGAATCAGTGACCACTATCACCGAGGCCGAACTACAGGCCATCAATGAAGAATTCCCACCGGCTGCCCGCCTTCCATTCATCGACATGCGCATTCGCTACAACAACCGCCGCTGTGAGTTCCGTACCTGGGACCCTGAGGCCAAGCGTGTGACCTTTGACGCTCCCGCTGTCCTGGCTGATATGCGGACCCGTATCGGCATCCGTACCGTTGAGCGCTTTGAGCGTCTGGTAGAACAAGGCATCGACCTTGCTGGCATCCTGTGTGCCCACCTGCGCATCCCACTGACCCACGGGTCCCTCATGTTCCAAGACCCTGACAACACCGCCAAGGGTCGTATCTGAGGGTCACCCTAAAGTAACCACACACCTGACCTTCCTGGGCTCCCTGTGAGCCTGGGCGGGACCTTATCGACTTCCCATAGGAGAACCACTATGACAACTGCAAGCATGACCGCAACCCACGCTATCGCCATCGCCCTGGGCGGTGAACACCGGACCGTCAAGGACCGCGCTGAGATCATCCTGAACAACCTTGAGGAGTCCGGCACCGTGACCAAATCCGAACACCTGGGCGGTTTCCGTTGGACCCTGACCAGCCCACACCCGGCCTTCCCTGGTGACGTAGTGGCCGAGCATGGTTTCTACCTCAACGCCTCAAAGGCCCGCTACGAAACCCTTCTGGTCTCCCCGGCGATTGGCTTAATGCTGGCCGCTGTGGTCCGTAAGCCTGGACACATGGCAAAGGTCGTAGCACTGACAGCACAGTGACCGAGCTTCAAGAGCCCTCAATGGGCATTCAATCCTGAGGCTGTATCTCAATCCCGTGTCACCTCACTAAGGAGAGATAGAGCCGTCCCGTTCAATGAGTCTGTGCCTTTCAACAGCACAGCACAGCGTGAGTCTGACCAACCATAGGCCAGCGGCGCGGGACACTCTGACCCTATCACCATCATTCAAAGGAGAAATTCCACCATGAAACTCAACATCGTTCGTCTGTCCGAAACCAAATACGAAGTCCAAGGCCAGGAGGTCAGCAAGGAGTTTGCCGAGGGCGTGATGCTGTCCGGCTTGTTCGCTGCCTGTGGTCGCAACATTGACCGCATGACCGAAATCTGTGACCAGTATGAGGCCGCTGGCTTGTCGCCTAAAGCCTTCGCTGAGGAGTACCGCAAGGTCTCTATCCAGCGCGCCGAGATCGCCCGCGAGGAAGCCAAGCGCCGTAAGGATGCTGAGTTCTTCTCTGAGCGTAACCGCCAAATGAGCGAGGCTTGCGACCCTCTGGCAATCGCCCGTAAGAAGGCTGAGCGTGAGGCCAAAGAGGCCAAGATCCGTGCCCATGGTCAATCTATCCGCGCTGCCCGTAGTGGTGGTGGCCGTGCCCTGATGGGCTATGACGAAAACGACACCTGGATTTAATCCTTGAGTCCCTGTGAGGGGTCCCCTGTGGGCCCTTCAAGGACCGTCAAGAACACCTGCAAGACAACCTATCGACCCTGACCACAAAGGCCCAGGGCGAGACCCTATTGATTCCCTAAAGGAGATCCATCAAATGTCTAAAGTAAACATGACCCAAACCACTGGCACCGTTAACCGCAACACCGACCACCGTGACGCCCGTGACCGTTTCGCTATGCCTGACCGTATGCACGTTGAGTCGGTCGTCGAGGGTTCCACCGTGGCCCGTTTCAGTGACAGCCGTGTGCGTCAAGGTGCTGCACCTAACGAGCTGGACTATGTGGCCTTCCTGCAAAACTGCATTAACGTCTACCTGAACAGCGACGACTGGCGCGAAGCTGCCGAGGAAAATATCTCCTGTGAGTTCCGCCCTGCTGGCACCGAGCCGACCGTTCAACAAGTCGCCTTGCTGGAAAGCCGCGACATCGAATTCGACCCACGCACCTCCCTGTATGACCGTTCGCAAGTGGTCACCAAGGGTAAGGCCATCGCTGGCGACTTCCTGTTCTCTGAGCCTTGCAGCACTGCCGCTCTGTTCTCGACCCGTCTGACCGTGCTGGACGCCAACGTCATTGGTGGCTTCACTTCCAACGGTGCCGAACAAACTGTGGTCAAGTTGCTGACTGACTTCCAAGTACAGTGCAATACAGTCGTGGCTAAGATCCTGGCTAAGACTGCCAACCTGCGTAAGGTCAAGGCCTCTATGCCTAAGGGCGCTCCTCGTGAAGTTGCGGAAGACCTCATAGACATCCTGGCCGTAAACGTAGACACCGCTTTCGGTTCGGGTCTGGATGACTTCACTTACATGCTCCCAATCAGCATGGGTCCTACTCTTGATCGCGCTGCACAACGTGCTGGCGTAGAGGACGTGTCTGAGTTGATCGGCGCGGGAGTGCAATATCATGGCGGGCCGAAAGGTCTGGTGTTCATGATCCCGAATGCCTTCGCAATGCTGTCTTTCCGTGAACAACGCGATGGCGACATTTGGACCACTCATGTGACCCGTGCCCCTGGCGTCCAAGGCTATGACATTGAGATCAGCGGCGTAGCTGACGTAGTGGCTAACGCTATGGTGCGCCTCAAGATTGAAAACCCTGAGGACACCTCTGAGCGCTTGCAAACCGAGACCGTGAAATACCCTGTCGTGACTCTTATCGAGTTGGAAGACAAGTAACACCCGAACAACCTACAGGGCCTTAGCGGGTCCTGTGGGCTTCGATAGACCCTCTGAGCCGTCTCTTTAAGGGATAAGGTTTCACCAAAACTCTAATCTCTTGGATTCACTCAAGGAGGCTTAGAGGGTCTATCGAAGCTCACACGCTTCACCTATCGCCCGTCGCTGGGCATTACCTCACAGAGTCTTTCTGATTGCTTCCTGTGCCACATCCAGAACCCTTGTCGTGGGTCTCTGTGCTGGACTGTGGGAGCGAACTCAGGGAGCAATCAAAAGGAGTCACGACAATGACACGCTACAGCTTAACGAACCCTCGACCCATTCCCCTCGACCTCTGCAAAGAAAACTTTGTGGTGGACCCTGAGAGCCTTTCGGGTCTCCGTTGGATTAATGGCGGTATCGCTGGGAGCCTTAACGATGGTGGCTATTGGAAAGTAAAGCTACACGACATCACCTATCCAGTTCACCGCATTGTGTGGACGCTGACCCATGGCCTTATTGGTCCCGGTCTGGTGGTAAACCATATTGACCAAGACCCAAGCAACAACCGTATAGGCAACCTTGAAGCAATCACCCAGGCCCTTAACCTACGTCACCAAGGCAAGAAAGGCCGGTCTATCTGGTATCCGGTAGGCATCACACAGAACGCTAAGGGAATGATCCGGGCATGTTACCGACCCTCTCAGGAGATCCGTGGGCCACTGGTGTCTATCTGCCCGAGCTTCAAGGCCGACCGTGATGACTCCTCAGAGAGGCTTAACGACATGTGCGCCAAGGCCCTGGCTGCGTTCATAGAGCGTGACGGGCCGGATAGTCCTACCGTTGCCAGCTTCTATAGCCACCTGCCCATTGAGGCGATCTTAGGTCCAACCGAGGGCTATCCCTAAACACCGTGGACCCTCTCGACCGATACGAATGTTAGGCCACGGGTCTGCATCGAATCGCAAAGGAGGTGCCATTGTGAAACGTGAAACCCTAAAGGTTGTCCTTGTGGCGACCCTCAAGACTAAAGCCTTCTGGCGCTTGGTCGGTACTGTGGCCCTACTGGCTGGCTTAACGATCCCTGACGGGCTCCTTGAGTTGGTCGCTGAGCTGGTCCGTGAGGTCCTGGCTGAGGTAGGCACTACCGTTGCCGCTGCTGTACTGACTGCCCCATGGGTCAACCTTGTGGCCGCTGTGTGATGACCTGACAGACCCTGAGCTGTGGCCCTTTGTGGTCACCTTAGGGTGTGTCAGATTGTCGTCACAGTGTCAGAGGCATGGCGTCAATATCTCAATCCCGGATTCCCTCACTAAGGAGAGAGAGGAGAGACCCCCCCCTATGGGTCCCTTAATGATTCCTCACTGAGCCTTACCTTAAAGGTATCTTTAGGTTCACACCTCACCCATGACTGAGAGAGACCCTTAAAGGCTCCTCTATGGTCTCCTCATTGGTTGGTGATTATTGCTGATAAGCATCACCTCCTTTAAGCTGTTCCCTTGCTGTCCCCTGTTAGGCCTTAGTGGCTTGACGTCTATCCCTATGCTCTCTCTTTGACTGTGGTGGTCAACAGATTGTGGTGGTCTGGTCTCCCTGTGGGAGCATGGCTGTGATAGTCGTCAAGACCAGTGAGTCTTATCAGACAGCTCACTATCTCCTTTAGAATCCCTGGGTCCCCTCATTGGCCCAGGACTCTTTTGTCTCAACCGTTACGCTATGGCCCGACCGCCTGACACGTAATGAACTCTCACAGACTCTTTTGGTTTGGACCTTATGGAACCTTGCGGCTGCCCTCGGTGGGCGTCTGTGGGTCTCAAGGAGGTCGGCCATAAGGTCCAAACCAAAAGGAACACCGACTATGAACACATCGAAACAAACCCTACCTAAACGCCTGGACCTTGAGGCACTGAGAGGTGCCCTACGGATTGACCTACAGAGCCCTACACGGTTGGCATGTGCCCGCACGGGTAAAGCTCGTGGGTCGATACGTAGCGATGGCTATGGGACAGTCATAGTCAATAAGGTGGCATACCCTGTACACCGTGTAGTGTTTGCTCTCCACAATGGTTATGACCCATACCCGTTACCAGTCCACCATAAGGACGCGGTGACCAAGGATAACCACCCTGAGCTGTTAGAGGCTGTCACCAATAAAGTCAACTCACAGCAGCGCTTAAAGAACCGTGACCTGTGCTTTCTTCCTCCCCTGGTGAGCATCAAGGCTAATGGTCTAATGCAGTGCCGAACACGGGCCCATAGTGACAGCCCTGGGAGGGGCCGCGATGTCTACCTAATGCCATGCCGATACGCGCATCTTGACGACTCCTCAGAGTGGCTTAACGCTGCCTCAGAGGCTGCCCATGCGTGGCTCACAGAGCGTAACGGACCAGACTCAGCCTCACTTGCTGGGTTCTATTGTCAGCTCCCGATAGAGGCCGTAATGGGCCCCGATGAAGGCTGGCCCTAAGTGTTACACTATAACGTCTTTGAGTTCTCCTTTGTGGGGACTTGAGGGCGTTAGCTCAATGTAATGTTATCCGGTAACGTCCGTCGAGGTTCCTTTAGGATCACCTTGGGGATTAAGGGTCAACCAAAAAATGACAGAAAAATGTCCGACCCCATGTCATAACTACCACCTGTGCGTGTACCCCCGGTGGGCACCCGTGTGCCTGAGCCTTATGGCGCCTGGGCGTGATCTTCATCGCGCCTGTGTGTCGTGTCGCGTAAAAGCCCTGGGATTCCCTGGAGGCTGAGCCCTTGAGGTTGACCATGAGGTGACCATGCTGTGTCCTCACTGAGCCCTTGAGGTGACCCACGGATGACCCTGAGACCATGAGTCATTGTCACAACACTGTGCCAACACTGTCACAAAGGTCCTTGACGGTGCCTGTAGGTCCTGGCTTAATGGGTCCTCTCCTGCTGTGCTGTAGTTCTCGTTCAACCATTCGCCGATCATCTCCGCCTTCGCCGTGGACCAGAAGCGCGTCTACGGCGCCCAGGCCGAGCGCAAAAGCAGCGGCATCCTGGCCACCGCCCACGGCATGATGGTGCTGACCGTGATGTTCTTCTGCTTTAGCTGCGTGCTGGCGCTGTCACCGGCTGACCTGGCCGCCGCCAAGGCGCAGAACATTTCGATCCTGTCGTACCTGGCCAACCACTTCCAGACGCCGGTGATTGCCTACGCCGCACCGTTGATCGCGCTGGTGGCGATTACCAAATCCTTCCTGGGTCACTACATTGGTGCCAGCGAAGGCTTCCAGGGGCTGATCGTCAAATCCCTGCGTGGGCGCAACCGTTCAATGTCGTCCAAATGGCTGGAACGCTGCACCGCGTTGTTCATGGTGCTGACCTGCTGGGCCGTGGCCACCTTCAACCCGAGCATCCTGGGCATGATCGAAACCATGGGCGGGCCGATCATCGCGTGCCTGCTGTTCCTGATGCCGATGTACGCCATCCGCCGAGTGCCATCTTTGCGCCAGTATTCAGGCCAGGCATCGAATGTATTTGTGGTGGTGATCGGGCTGATTGCGCTGTCTGCGATCGTTTTTTCCGTGATGCCCTGAATTAGCTCACTGATCTCCAAAAACAGCACAAAAAATGTGGGAGCGGGCTTGCTCGCGAATGCAGTCCTTCAGCCAAGTATTTGTTGGCTGATACACCGCAATCGCGGGCAAGCCCGCTCCCACAATTGAATATCTATGCCGGGTAAATCGCTGTACGGCACGCCCTTTGCTGTAGAACTTTTGAGGAAAACGGAATTTGGCCAGTGGTCAGGCAATGCGAACTAATCCCGACACCGGCCGTCAATGACTGCATGTTCTTATCAGGCGGTAACGCACCATGGACAATCCTTTTCAGATCATCACCGACACGTTCAGCCCCCAATACCGCGTCAACCTGAGCATCCAACGGCTGGACGGCAGCATCATGCTCACCCTCTCTGACGAGGCCGGCGTGGTGGCCAAGCGCATGATCAGCGCCGAACAGCGCAACGACCCGCAGCGCCTCAGGCGCCTGGTGCAAAGCATCCAGTTCGGCATCGCCATCGAGCAGGGCCATAGCGCCGTGGAAATTCTGGAACTGATGACGGACGGCGACAGCCACAAACTCCTGCAGCGACCGCCCGCCCGTACCCTACCCTTCAGCGTCGGGCTTTAAAGCTCGTCCTTCTCGGTCTCCAGGCTCGCCTCGCCCTTGCGACGCGGGCTTTCGACCTTCACCGAAGGGAACGCCGACGACGCGTAGCGCACCACCAGGATCGCAAACGCCAACAGCAAAATGCCGCCGCACAGGTAGATGATGCCCACGTCCGGCGGGTTGTGGTGCGACACGTTGGAGATCAGCAAACGCGTGAGCGCAGTGATCGCCACGTAGATCAGGAAGCGCACCGGCATGTGGTTGGTCTTGAAGTAAATTCCGACCATGGCGCCCAATTCCAGGTAGATGAACAACAGCAAGATGTCATCGATCTTGATGTGCCCGTTCTCCAGCATCCCCAGGAATTCCATCACCGCTGCCCAGGCGGTCACCGCACCAATGGCGAACAGCGCCAGGTAATGGAACGACTCGACAAACAGATTACCCAGCGACTCGGCCAGCCCGTGTACTTGCTGACGCAGCCTTTCGGCCCAATTGATTTTCACGATGATGCTTCCTTAGGTCGGATCGACCGGATAATGCGGGGTGGACGTGACGGTTGTTCTGCATGCAGAAAAAAGGCCAGCACTGCCATGAGATGATGGCTCGGTGGCATGAGGCACAGAAATCCGAGCCCTTACCAGAGTGAGCGTTTGCGCTGTAGCAAACCCCCATTTCCCAACTACATTAAAAACCTACTACCCAAACCCCGACGTTTGGCTTATCCTTTTAGCTGTATATAAATACAGTAGTCGCAAAAGACAACTATCGTGAAGGCATGTGAGGTGGTGAATGGCCGTCGAAGTGGTATACCGCAGCAGCCGAGATCTGGAGCGTTTGTTCATGGATAAAGCCGAAGCTGACCGTCATGACAAGATGCTTGAACTCGCTGAGTTGCTGGCAGAGGTGTTGCAAAAAGCCGTGCCGTCGTTGAGCGAGCAGCAGGTAGAAGAAGCCGGGATCTACATGGCGAAGAACCGCGATGTATTTGCCAAGGCGTTCAAGAGCCAACCGGACGCATTGTCCGAGTTGCTGAACCCGGCGGCGGAGTAAAACCCGAATTGAACAGGCCCTGAATCATGGATTCAGGGCCTTTTTAATGCCTGGCCTATTTGTACAGCAGGCGTTCGGCCAGCTCATCGGCCACCCGTGCGGGGGAGCGTTTTTCGGCTTGGGCGTGGGCGAAGATTTCGGTCAGGCGGCTGCCGATGTTCGACAGATGCGCGGTGATGCCTGGCAGGTCGGTGCCGGCGTGTTTGAGGGCGACGTAGATCAGCCCGCCAGAGTTGATCACATAGTCCGGTGCGTAGAGGATGCCGCGGCCTTCCAATTGGTCGGCGATGTCCAGGTTGGTCAGTTGTGCGCTGGCCGAACCCGCCACGGCGGCGCAACGCAACTGGCCGACGCTGTTACGGTTGAATACGGCGCCGACGCCGCACGGTGCGAGGATGTCGCAGGGCGTGCTGAGCAAGGCGTCGTTGGCAATCGGGTGGGCACCCAATTGCTCCATGGCCAGTTGCACCTTGCCGTGGTCGATGTCGCTGACCAGCAGCTCAGCACCGGCGGCGTGTAGTTGTTCGGCCAGGGCATAACCGACGTTGCCAAGGCCCTGCACCGCCACGCGCAGGCCCTCGAGGTTGTCGCTGCCCAGGCGCGCCATGGCGGTGGTGCGGATACCGGCGAACACCCCCATGGCGGCATGGGGCGCGGGGTCGCCGGCGGCGGTGGTGCTGGTGACAAAGCGGGTGTTCTGGGCGATGCAGTCCATGTCGGCGACCGAGGTACCGCTGTCGATCGAGGTGATGAAGCGGCCGTCGAGTTTTTCCACACAACGGCCAAACGCCTCGAACAGCGCCGCACGGCTTTCCACGTGCACGGGGCGAATGATCACCGCCGTGCCGCCGCCCACCGACAGCCCGGCCAGCGCTGCTTTGTAGCTCATGCCTTGCGCCAGGCGCGCGGCATCGGCCACGGCGGTTTCGTCGTTAGGGTAAGCCAGGTAACGACAGCCACCCAACGCTGGGCCCAGGCGACTGTTGTGGATGGCGATGATCGCCTTCAAGCCGGTCACCAGATCAACGCTCAGGTGCAGCGATTCAAGGCGGGTGCTGTGCATGAGCGCAAACATCAATGGGCTCCCGAATCACTTCTGGTAGTGGGCCAAGTATAGGCTTGCGGCAGAAAACTGTTGGATTGCGCGGGAATAAGCCGCGCGTTTTCGTGGGATCTACGACATAAGCGCGTGGGATTATCTCTCAAGATGCTGGACGAAAATTCGTAGCAAGGCTAAAACGGAGGCATACGCCGGAGAACTCGATGAATCCCCGCACCGCCTTTTTCGCCTGCCTGGACCGTTCACCCCCCGCGCTGTTTGAAGCCGCGCTGTGGATTGCTGCCGAGCATGACGCCAGCCTGCAGCCGGCGTTGATCCTGCACGACCTTGGCGCGCTACAACAACAGGTCAGCCTGGGCATGCCCCTGCTACCGGCGGATAAACTCGGCCAGCCGCTGCTGCGGCGCATGAATGACCTGGGGTTTGCCCAGGATGACCACACGCCGTTGCGCCCCGCCGCCGCGCTGCTGGACAAAGTGCTGCAACGCAAACGCGGGCAACCCTTGGCCATGGGCCTGATCGCACTGGAGATGGCACGGCGCCTGGATATCCCCCTGGTCGGCGTGAACTTCCCCGGGCATTTCCTGCTGCGGGTACCGGGAGCCGATCACCTGTTGGACCCTTGCGGCGGCCGGCGCCTGTACCCCAACGACTGTCGCGAGTTGCTGGCGCGCCAGTACGGGGCGAAGCTGAAATTGCAGGCCGATCACCTGCTGACCGCCGAGCCACGGGCCATCCTGCAACGGCTGTCGCGCAACCTGCGCCAACTCTACCTTGCCAACGACGAGCCACTGGCCGCCCTGGTGGACGCCGAGCGCGTACTGGAACTGGGCAACGCCAGCGCCTCCGACTACCTGGCGCGGGCCAGCCTGTATCAACGCCTGGACTGCCCCAGCGCCGAACGCTTCGACCTGGAACACGCCCTGCTGCTCAGCGACGACCCGATCCAGCGCCTGCGCCTGACCGAACGGCTAGGGCACCTGCCGCCCAACTCAGTGATGCACTGACCCCTGTAGGAGCGAGCTTGCTCGCGAAGAACGTCAACGATAACGCAGGCATCCTGGTTTAACGCGCTGTCCTTGCGGCCTTCGCGAGCAAGCTCGCTCCTACAGTGAAGGCGCCCGCACTTGAATAATCAGCAGCGCCGCAATCACCGCCGGAATCGCGCAGAAGAAGAAAATCTGCTCGACCGGTATATGCATCGCCAACAACAGGCTGCCAAACAGCGGCCCCAGAATTGACCCGAACCGCCCCACACCCAACGCCCAGCCCGTGCCGGTGGCGCGCACCTGCGCCGGGTAAAAGTTACTCGCGAAGGCATTGAGGGTCAGTTGCCCGCCGATGATGCAGAACCCTGCTGCAAACACGCAAGCCACCAGGTAGCGTGGGTTGTCGTGGTTCAAGCCCAGCAGGATGGTGCACAGCGCTGCCGCCGCCAGCACGCCGGACAGTAACCGCACTTTGCTTTTCAGACGGTCGGCAAACCAGGCCATGAGGATGGCGCCCAAGGTGCCGGCGAACAGGAACATGGAGGTGACCAGGTTGGCTTCGTTCAACGCCAGGCCGCTTTCGAGCAATAGCGACGGCAACCAACTGATCATGAAATACAGCAGGATCAGGCTGACAAAGAAAGTCGCCCAGATCAGCAGCGTCGGGCGCGCATAGCCGTTGCGAAACAGCTCCACCACCGTCAGTTTGCTGCCTTGCTCCTGCAAGTTTTCAGCTTCGGTCGCCGGTGGCGGTTGCCAATCGGGCAGCATCCGCGCCGTGACTTTGCGCAAACGCAGATACGGCGGCGCATCGCGCAACAGGCGTGGCAAGGATTCGGGCAACAGCCACACCAGGAACGGGAACAGCAGCAGCGGCGTCACACCACCCGCCAGGAACACCGCCTGCCAACCAAAACCATCGATAAACCCGGCCGCCACAAAGCCGCCTGCCGCGCCGCCGAACGAGAAGCCGCAGGCCGCCAGGGTCACCATCAAGGTGCGCATCCGCGGCGGCGAATATTCAGACATCAATGCCATGGCACTGGGCATCGCGCCGCCCATGCCAATGCCGCAGATAAACCGCGCCGCCATCAACGTGGTCAGAGAATTGGCGAACACCATCAGTACCGTGAGGCTGGCGTAGATCAGCACGCACGCCAACAGAATACGTCGCACGCCAAACCGATCCGCCAGCGGTGTCACCAGCAGCGAGCCCAGGGTGAGGCCCAGCAGGTTGGCGCTGAACACGGGGCCAAACGCGGACTTTTCCAGGCCCCAATCCTGGGCCAGCGCCGGCACTACATAGCCCAGCACCTGAGCGTCATAGCCATCGGTGACCAGTAGCAGTGCCAGCAGCAGGAGAATCAACCATTGGTAGCGCGACACCGGACGGGCGTCGAGTGCCGCACGAAAGCTGGCAATCTGATTGTGCATCGCAAGGTACCTTTATTTTTTATTAGGTTGGCGCGATCAAATGTGGCAGGGGTTTACCCCAATGCCAGTCCGTTAAGCGCGAATCCCCTGTGGGAGCGGGCTTGCCCGCGAAGGCGGTGTGTCAGTCACCGCATCTGCCAGTGCACTAACGCTTTCGCAGGCAAGCCGGCTCCCACATTTGATCTTCATGGCTGTGAGCATTGCGCTCGCTTAACTGAACGGCATTGGGGCCTCCCCCCTCCCACAGGGGTCCTAGGGGGTGTCAGGTTGATTGGCGGGGTGGGCCTGCACGAAGGCTGGATGTTGGGCCGCCAACGCCGCCACCCGCCCAATGCGTGGGTATGCCGCCAAGGGCACCTTGAAGCGCTCGGCCGCATACAACTGCGGGATCAGAAACGCATCGGCCAAGCCCGGCTGCTCGCCAAAGCAAAACCCTGTGTCGCCAATCAACTGCTCCACAGCGCCCAGGCCCTGGCTGATCCAGTGCCCGATCCACTCCAGCAATTGCGCCTCATCGTGCCCCCACTTGCGCAGCAAGTTCTGGGTGCTGGAGTTATGCAACGGGTGGATATCACAGGCGATGATCGACGCCACCGCCCGCTCATGAGCCCTGGCGACCAAATCCCTGGAGAACATCGGCACCTGTGGATAACGCTCTTCCAGGTACTCAATGATCGCCTGTGACTGGATCAGCAACGCCCCTTCATCAGTACGCAATGCCGGCACGCGCCCTTGGGGGTTGATCGCCAGGTATTCAGGCTGGCGGTTGGCGCCGCCTGCCGGCACCAGCAGGTTGACCGGCAGCGCGGTGAAATCCAGGCCTTTGAGGGCCAGGGCAATACGTACTCGATACGACGCGGTGGAACGGTAGTAAGTATAGAGTTCCATGGCCCTGCCCTCTCAGCGCGCCGCGACCACGGTACCGCGGCATTCGCCGAAGCCGATGGAGGCAAAGCCCTCGCGGCTGCAACGGGCACGCAGAATGATTTCGTCGCCGTCTTCAAGGAATTTACGTACCTCGCCAGAGGCCAATTCAATCGGCTTCTTGCCGCCTTCGGTAATTTCCAACAGGCTGCCGAACTGCCCCGGCTGCGGGCCAGACAATGTGCCCGAACCAAACAGGTCACCCGCCTGCAACTGGCAGCCATTGACGCTGTGGTGCGCCACCATTTGCGCCACGGTCCAGTACATATGCTCGGTGTTGCTCAGGGTCAGGCGATGGGCGGGCAGGTTTTGCTCACGCATCGAGGCCGTGGTGAGCAGCACTTGCAGTTCGATATCAAAGGCGCCCGCGTTCTGATCACGCTTATCCAACAGGTAAGGCAGCGGTTGCGGATCACCTTCAGGGCGCGGCGGCTGGGCTTTGCGGAAAGGCTCCAAGGCTTCGGCAGTCACCACCCACGGCGAGATGCTGGTGATAAAGCTTTTCGACAAGAACGGCCCCAGCGGCTGGTACTCCCAGGCCTGGATATCCCGCGCCGACCAGTCGTTGAGCAGGCAGAAACCGGCGATATGCTCGGCGGCATCACCAATGGCAATCGCATCGCCCATGGCATTGCCCTGGCCGATCCAGATGCCCAGCTCCAACTCATAGTCCAGGCGCGCGCATGGGCCAAAGGTCGGCTCGGACTGACCGGCTGGCAAGGTCTGGCCCTTAGGGCGTCGCACCTCTGTACCCGAGGGACGAATGGTCGAGGCACGGCCGTGGTAACCAATCGGCACGTACTTGTAGTTCGGCAACAGCGGGTTATCGGGGCGGAACAATTTGCCGACGTTCTGCGCGTGCTCGATGCCGACATAGAAGTCGGTGTAGTCATTGATTTTGGCCGGCAGGTGCATCTGGCAATCGGCGGCACGGTGCAGCACTTGCGCCTCGCGGGTTTGCAGCTTGCTGCCTTCGGCCAGCAGTTCCAGCAGGCGCTGGCGCAGGGCAACGCGAGGCCCACGGCCCAGTTCGAAAAACGCGTTTAACTGCCCGCCCGCAGTGGCTTCGACGGCGCGCCGGGCGTCACCGTCAAACTCATCCAGCGCGGCGTGCAGGTCGAGGATCATGTCGCCAATCGCCACGCCACTGCGCGGGGCCGAGCCGTTGATACTGAACACGCCCAGAGGCAGGTTTTGCAGGGGGAAATCCGCGTGACCGTTGGCCGAGGCCACCCAGCTGCGGGTCTGCGTTGGTTGAGTCATGGGTTATCTCCGGTTCGGGTTGAAGGTGGCGGGCAGCGCGGCCCAGCACGCGTCGTAAGCAGGTTGCAGTTGGGGGCACTCCAGGGCGAACTGGGTCGGACGCAGCGCTTGGCTGGTCTCGAACATGAAGGCCATGGTGTTATCGATCTTGTGCGGCGCCAGGTCCGCATTGATGGCCTTGGTGCAAGTTTCGCCATCCGGGCCGTGGGCGCTCATACAACTGTGCAGCGAGGCGCCGCCCGGCAGGAAGCCTTCGGCCTTGGCATCGTAGGCGCCCTGGATCAGGCCCATGTATTCGTTCATGAGGTTGCGATGGAACCACGGCGGCCGGAAGGTGTTCTCGGCCACCATCCAGCGCGGCGGGAAGATCACGAAGTCGAGGTTGGCCAGGCCGTGCACGCTGGTGGGCGAGGTCAGCACGGTGAAGATCGACGGATCCGGATGGTCAAAACTCACCGTGCCAATGGTGTTGAAGCGACGCAGGTCGTATTTGTACGGCACGTTATTACCGTGCCAGGCGACCACGTTGAGCGGTGAGTGATCCAGCTCGCAGGCCCACAGTTCGCCGAGGAATTTCTGTACCAGCGTGGTCGGTTGCTTGAGGTCTTCGTAACGGGCGACGGGCGTGAGGAAATCGCGCGGGTTAGCCAGGCCGTTGCTGCCAATCGGCCCCAGGTCAGGCAGGCGCAGCGGGGCGCCATGGTTTTCAGCGACGTAGCCGCGGGCTTGCGCGTCCAGCAGTTCGACACGGAACTTGAGGCCACGGGGCAGCACGACGATTTCCAGCGGCTCGACATCCAGCACGCCCAGTTCGGTGGCGATGCGCAAGCGCCCCTGCTCCGGCACGATCAGCAACTCGCCGTCGGCGTTGAAGAACACGCGCTCCATGGAACGATTGGCGCGGTAGTTATAAATGCTGATGCCCGAAGGTTTTTCCGACCCCGAGTTGGCAACCATGCCGACCAGTCCATCGATAAAGTCCGTGGGTTCACTCGGAATATCCAGCGGGTTCCAGCGCAGTCGGTTGGGCGTCACCGCCCCCAGCGGGCCACCGGCCAATTGCCGCGCAAGTTTGACGAACGCCGGGTGATTGGCGGACGGCTGGATGCGGTACAGCCAGGTGCGCCGGGCTTCGCTACGCGCCATGGTGAAGGCGGTGCCGGAAAACAGTTCGGTGTAGAGCCCGTAGGGGGCTTTTTGCGGCGAGTTCTGGCCGACCGGCAGCGCGCCAGGCAAGGCTTCGCTGGCGAATTCGTTGCCGAAACCCGACAGGTATTCGAGGTCCATGGATCTTCCTCTGTGCAGAAGTTGTTTTTATCGTAATCCAGTTACGCATAACGTAATTTGATCACTGTCGACCGTCAAGCTATAAAGACGCCCATTCATCTCTCGGATTCTCGCCCTTCCATGGAAAAGCCCCGCGACACCGGTAAACAGAAAGTCCGCTCGGCGGAAGTCGGCACCGATATTCTCAAGGCCCTGGCCGAACTGTCCCCGGCCACCTCGCTGTCACGCCTGGCCGAGCATGTGCAGATGCCGGCGAGCAAGGTCCACCGCTATTTGCAGGCGCTGATCGCCTCGGGTTTTGCCGAACAGAACAGCGCCACCAACCATTACGGCCTGGGCCGCGAAGCGTTGCGCGTAGGGCTGGCGGCGCTGGGCAGCATGGATGTGTTGAAAGTCGGCGCCATGCCCCTGGCCGAACTGCGCGATGAGTTGAATGAAACCTGCTTTCTGGCGGTGTGGGGCAACCAGGGCGCGACCGTGGTGCAGATTGAGCCGGCAGTGCGCGCCGTCACCGTGGTGACGCAGTTGGGCTCGGTGTTGCCGCTGCTCAGCTCGTCCACCGGGCTGGTGTTCAGCGCCTACTTGCCGTCGCGGGAAACCGTGGAGCTGCGCGAACGCGAGGTTCAAGCCGGCACCGCTCACACCTTGGCGGACGATCAGGCCTATGCCAGCGTGTGCGAGCAAATCCGCAGCCGCGGCCTGCACTTTGTACATGGCCTGCTGATGCCCGGCGTGGATGCGTTGTCGGCGCCGGTGTTCAATGCGGTCGGGCAAGTCGCGGCGGTGATGACCGTGGTCGGCCCAACCTCGCTGTTCCATGCCGATGAAGATGGCCCGGCGGCGCAGCACTTGCTGGCGGCGACCCGGGCCGTGAGTTGGCGGATGGGCTATCAGCCCTGAATCACTCGTCGCTGCGCGCCAGCGCCACGGCCACGCGATCCTCCAACGCCTTGACCTGCGAGCCGGCCACCACGTAGTTGTTGGTCAGCATCGAGAACACCAGCTTGCGCCCGCCGGCATCGGTGATGTACCCACTCAATGACGACACGCCGCCCATGGAGCCGGTCTTGGCGTGCAGGTTGTTTTGCGCCTGCGTGTCGCGCAAGCGATAGCGCAGGCTGCCGCCGGTCATGCGGTCGGTGTTGCCGGCAATCGGCAGCGCGTTGTACCAGGCGTCGAACCACGGCTGTTTGCTGGCGGCCAGCAGCAGGTCGGTGAGGGTTTGCGACGACACCAGGTTGCGCCGTGACAGGCCTGAGCCGTCAACCTGACTGAATGTGGCGGTTTCCAGCCCCTGGCGCTTGAGGAACCCGGCCACCGCCACAGCGCCCGCTGCTGCCGTGCCGCTATTGGCCGTCTTGCGCCCCATGGCCTTGAGCAAGGCTTCAGACATATTGTTGTTCGAAAGCTTGAGCAGCGGTGTGATCAACGCCTGTAACGGCGCCGATTGGTGCTCGGCCAGCACCGTTACCGCCGCCGGGCTTGCCCCGCCCATCACCCGACGCCCCAGTACGGTAATGCCCTGCTGCGCCAGGGCTTGTTCAAACAGATTCGCGACCAGTTGCGTTGGCTCCCAGACGCTGACCAATTGCTGGCTCTGCTTTCCCGGCGCTACTGCGCCGCTGAGTTGCAACAGGTTGGTGCCGTGACGGCGATTGATTCCATAGCTGTTGCCCGGTCCGCTCATGGCACGGTTGCTCAGTTGCAGGTAATCAGTAGGCGGGAAAATATCGACACTCACCGGCGAGCCGGCCAGCAATGGCGCCTTGGCCGTAACCAGCACGCTGCCCGCATCAAAATCCGCATTGGGCGCCACGGTCAGCGCCGAAATCTGCG
This sequence comes from Pseudomonas sp. MF6751, assembly GCF_016613265.1. Taxonomy (NCBI): domain Bacteria; kingdom Pseudomonadati; phylum Pseudomonadota; class Gammaproteobacteria; order Pseudomonadales; family Pseudomonadaceae; genus Pseudomonas; species Pseudomonas sp. MF6751. The sequence continues at coordinate 55,997 of NZ_JAENSV010000016.1, read as the reverse complement.
CGCCGTAGTAGGTGGTTTCGTCATCGTGGGACCAGTCGACACCTAGCCGCTCGGCATCAAACCAGGTGTCATCGAACACCAGATCACCCTGCACCTGGCGCACGCCCTGGCTGGCCAATTGCGCGGCCAGCGCCTGGTAGTCGGCAAACTGAATGCTCGGGTCGCCCAGGCCACGCAGGTACAGGTTGCCGGTCAGGCGGTCGCCCTGGCGTATGCCGTTGCTCAGCAGTTGGGTGGCGAAGCGATATTGCGGCCCCAGCACATCCATGGCCGCCGCAGTGGTCAACAGCTTGAGGTTGGACGCGGGCACCAACCGGCTGCGTGGGTTGTGCTGATACAGCGTGGAGCCCGTGCGGGCGTCACGTACCATCAGCGAGACCGTAGCACCTTGCAGCGCCGGATCGCTCAGCAGTTTATCCAGGGTTGCCGGAGTGGAAGTTTGGGAGACGCTGGCGCAGCCGCCCAGTAAAAAACTCAAACCGACCAGCAGGGTGCCGGTGCGTAGCCATTTTCCAAAGTACATCAGTAGCGTTTTCCATAAGCATGCAATGGCGGCAACGCTAACAGCTCGCTATCAATGTGGCGACCGCTTTCCTGTAGGAGCTGGCTTGCCTGCGATGCAGACAACTCGGTGTATCAGGCAAACCCCGTCGATGCCATCGCAGGCAAGCCAGCTCCCACAGATAAATGAATCAGAAGGTCAAGGTACTGGACACCGACACCTGCCGCGCATCGCCCATGGACACAAACTGCGTATTCACCGAGGACGTGTAGTAGGTACGGTCGAACAGGTTTTTCACGTTGAGCTGGAACTTGACCTTCTGCCCCTCAAGCCTGGTGTCATAGCTGGCGAACACATCAGCCACGGTGTAGCTGGGCAGTTCGAAACTGTTGGCCGCATCCCCTGCCCGCTCGCCGACATAACGCGCCCCGGCGCCGACGCGCAGTTGATCACCGCCCAGGATGCTGCCGAAGTCATACACCGCTGACAGCGAGCCGGTGCTTTTTGCCACGTTCTGCAGGCGGTTGCCTTTGAGCTTGGGGTCTTCGGTAACCTCGGCATCGGTGTAGGCATAGCTGCCGATCAGGCTCCACTTATCCGTCAGCTGGCCGCTGGCATCCAACTCCAGACCACGGGAGCGCACTTTGCCGGCCACGCTGTACTCAGAGGTCAGGCCCTCGCCTACCTGCACCAACACGTTGCGTTTATCGATCGTGAACAGTGCTGCGCTGGCGGTGATACGCCCCGGCAGGTCGAACTTGGTACCCAGCTCCCAGGCTTTGGATTCCTCCGGCTGCAAACTGCCATTCAACACGGTTTTATTGGCCAGTGGCGCGATGGTGGAGTTGGGTTTGAACGACTCGGTGTAGCTGCCGTAGAACGACAATTCGTCATTATAGCGATACACCAAACCGCCCCGAGGCACCCACTTCTGACCATTGCCGTCGGTGTTGGCGGTGAACGGCACGCCTTTGCCGGCGTATTGGTCGTACATCTGGTAGCGCGCACCGCCGACCAGAATCCATTGATCGTTAAGGTGGATGGCATCCTGGAAGAACAGCGAATCGCTGCGCAAAAGGTCGGTCTGGTTGCTGTCCGGCGCGCTGACTTTGGAACCGGCGACTTCGTTGCCGTACACCGGGTTGTTGTAATCGAAGCCGCCTCGCGGTGCCTGGCGGATCAGGTCGGCACGGTAGATCTTGCGGTACTCATCGTCCAGGCCGAACACCAGATCGTGCTGCATACCTGCAACATCGACCTTGCCTTCGAGGCTGGCGGTGGCAAAGCGGTCGGTGGTCAACGCGCCCTGGGTACCGTCCATGCTGCGGGTCAGGGTGCCATTGGTGTTGACCTTGACCACGCGCACCTGGCTGGCGTCGTAGGTTTCGCGGTTCCAGCTGTAGCCGAAGTGGGCTTTCCAGTCGTCGTTGAGATCATGGTCGACAGTCAGGCGGTACAGATCGGAGCGGCCTTCCATGTTGTTGAACGGCTCATCCAGACGGCGGGTGGCGGGGATGTTCAACGGGTGGTTGGTCTTGGGATCGATGGCGGTGCCACGGTCGAACGGGGCGAGAAATTCGCGGTGCTCATAGGCCAGCAGCACTTGGGTGGTGTCGCCATACCAGGCCAGCGACGGCGCCACCAGGGTTTCGCGGTGGGTGCCGTAGTTGCGCCAGTAGTCTTCGTCTTCATGGTCGACGATCAGGCGATAAGCCAGGCCGCTGTCACCCAGGGGCCCGGTGGTGTCGAGGTTGCCGCCGCTGCCGTTCTTGCCGCTGCCGAAGGTCGAACCGCGTGCGGTCAGGGAGGTGGACTGCACCAGCTCAGGCTTTTTGCTGACGATATTGACTACACCGCCTGGGTCCTGGATGCCATACAACAGCGACGACGGGCCCTTGAGCACTTCGACGCGTTCGGCTGTCGCGTTCAAGGCACGGCCCTGCACCATCGGCATACCGTCCTTCATGATCGAGCCGTTACGGTTGTCGCCAAAGCCGCGCAACATCACCGCATCCTGGGTGCTGCCGAGGGTGTTTGTCTGGGTGATACCGCTGATATTGCCCAGCGCGTCATCCAGGTTGCGCGGTTGCTGGTCGCGCAGCACTTGAGCAGGCACTACGTTGACGGTTTGTGGGGTTTCCAACAGCAACCCATGGGAGCGCATTACCGAGCTGGTCGGCGGCGGTTGGTAGCTGGTGCTGTCCTGGGTGAAGCTGGCGCCGCTGATGGTGGTAGGGCCGAGGTTGACCGCGCCGTCGGTTGGCACCGGCTCCAGCGCCAGGGTGCGGGCGTCGATCTGGCGGAACGTGAAGCCGGATTGGCTCAGCAGGCGTTGCAGCGCCTGGCTCGCCGTCATCGGCCCGCTGACTGCCGGGGCATTGAGGCCGTAGGGCGCTTCATCGGTATAGATCACGCTGATGCCGGTGACCCGGCTGAATTCGCTCAGGGCCTGGGGCAGTGGTTTGGCTGCCAGGGCAAAATTGAACTGGGCGCTGTGCTGCTCCTGCGCACGCGCAACGCTCAAGGGCAGCAACGCCAGCCCCGACACCGCCAAGACCGAAGCTCCCAGCCACTGTTTTACCCAACCGCCCGCCGTCGACTTCATGCTCTGAGAACCCGTGTTGAAAACGCTGTTAATGCGAATAGATCGCAGTTTCAAGCACTACACGGATGGGGCGCAGGTTTACCTCACATGGGTTCGCAACTATTTTTGTTTATGCCGCCCTCAAGGCCACTCGCGGCCAGGCACTCCTTGGCACTCTTCTTCAATTTCTTGATCAAGCGCTCTTGACGCAGCGCCTCGCCCTTGCTCGCACATTGTTCGGTGTACACCAAGGCCACGGCGGGGCTGGACAGAAAGAACCGTGCGCCCTTGCCGCTTTGGTGCGAGGCAAACCGGCGCACCGGGTCATTGCTGATGCCGCAGTACAGCGAGCCGTTGGCGGCACGCACCAGGTAGACGAACCAGGGTTTGGGTTCAGAGGGATCAGTCACAAGTCGGAGTCGGCAAACCAGAAGAGCGCCAATCTTATCAACGCCCGGCCTGAAATGCCTTCAAGCCTTTGAGCGCCTGGGCACGTACCGCGTTTTTCAACGCGGGCGACCAGCCCAGCAACAGGCCCTTGAGGCCCAACGCCTGGCGCGACCAACGCCATAGGTCGAAGTGGTCGTGGTGTTCACAGATCTTGCCGTCACGGAACACGAACCGCGCACCGATATCGTTGACCACGGTATTGCCGGTGGCGCTGAACAAATACGTCGCCACCCAATGGGCACTGCCGGTGCTGTCATCGCTGCGCACATGGTCGTACGTCAGGGAAAAATCCTTGGCCCGCGTGGTAAGCATGCGCCACATATCACCGGCATCCCGCCCGCGCAGTTCGCCGAAAGCCGGGTCGCTGAAGACCACATCGTCGGTGTAGCAAGCGGCCATGGCCTCGGCGTCAAGGCGCTGAAACGCCTCGTAGAAGCGGTGGATCAGGGCATCGTGGGCAGCACTCATGGGCAGGTTCCGCAGCAATTATTGTCAGGCCTGCACGATAATCCGCACAGGCCGCGAAGACCATGGGCATTCATGACAAAAATAGCGCTGCCGTCGATCTGGATCCCTTCAGCGGTCGGCAGTGCGGACTTGAACACTAGCCGCGCGGCCTTGACGGCTATCAATGCAGGCGCGTTGCAACTGACCTCCGTCAGGGTCGCATCACTTACGGTCGATTAACCAGCGCTTAAGCGGGCGCAAGGAAGTACACCGCCCAATGGGTATTTCGACTCAACTAATTTGACCGGGGATTCAAACAACCCTCAACTAATACCAGCAGACGCGAACAACAAGTTAGAGCACTTAGCGCACTCGCCCCATACAACCAATACGAATCCTGCGTTTGGCCTTTAGTTAAATCGCTGTCATAAAACTGCAACTTTCTAAGGTACCATTCCTGATGCACGCGCATAGGCGAACAGTTCAACATCGGTAGAGATACTCAGCCGCTGCATCGCTGTACTTTTCTGTTTGCTGATAGTGGAAATACTCCGGTGGACCTTGGCCGCGATCTGGCTGACCGTCATGCCGCTGGCCAACATGCGCACCACCTCGCTCTCCTTGCCGGACAACTGCGGCTCATGGGACTGATTGCCTGTCCCCGCCTCCACCAGTTGCACCCGCAGGCATTCACTGGCGAAGGTCTGGCCCGCGCACACGGCTTTGATCGCCAGGGGCAACTCCTTGGCAGAGGCACTTTTGGCGACCACTGCCTTGGCACCATGGGCGAAGGCGGCACGCAGGGTGGCAACGTTGGCGAACATCGTCACCAGGATCACCGGTACGTTCGGGTACTGACGACGCAGCAGGCTCAACAGGCTGTAGCCATCGGCTTGCTGACCGCCCGGCATTGCAAAATCGGTGACCAGCACGTCACATGCCGTAGTACTCAACACCCCGAGCAATTGATCGGGGCCGTCGGCTTCGCCGACCACCTTGCACTTGCCATTCGCCTCAATCACAACTCTCTGCCCGACTCGGACAATAGGGTGATCGTCAGCAATAATTACTCGAAGCATAGATACCTACGAATGGTGGCAACTTGAATCCGCGCAAAATACCTCTGTCAGCGATTATCAACAACTGCTAACAAAGACCCGCTTGCAGCCGAAACCAATGTTTAGTAGTGGCTATTTTTTGGACTACAACACAATAGGAAACCACCTACAGCAAAAACTAGACTTCCAAATAAATTAAACCCTCTGTAAACACCTTTCATAGAGTGGACAGATAATCCAGATAGGCGCGCAAGCGTGCCTGGAACAGTGTCAATTCCGCCAGGTGTGCAGACACGCCATCGCGCTGAACCTGCTCGATCAACCTCACCGCACAGGACTCAAGCCCCGTCCCTCCTACAAACACCAGGCTCCCCGTCAATCGATGCAGGCGTTCGGCGGTCAATGATGCGTCCAATGCGGCACAGGCACGACCTAACAGGTCGTGATCTTGCCAAGCCTCGACCAGCAGATTTTCCAACAGTTGATTGACCACCTGTTCACTGCCAAACGTCGCGACCAGGCTCGCGCGGGCGGGCCACCCCGAAACCCGCGCAACAGGCTTCTCACCGATGGGCACGTGATCGGCATCCGGGAGCCATCGCGCCAGTACGGCACGTAATTGTTCCAGGGTCAGAGGCTTGAGTAGCCACGCATCGATGCCCGCGTCGCTGCAGCGCCGGGGGCTGTCGTTTTGCAGATCGGCGGTCAACGCGATGATCGGCACTCGCCTCAACCCGAAGTGGTGCTCATATTGGCGAATGGCGCGGGCCATGCTGTAACCGTCCATGACGGGCATCTGGCAATCAGTGATCACCAGGTCAAAGGGCCGACGAGCATAAGCCACTCGCCCGAGATACCCGTCGGCGACCAGCTCATGGTCCAACCCGAGCTTTTGCAGCAAGCAACCCAGCAATAGACGGTGGGCTGAATGGTCCTCCGCCACCAGGACATGCAACTGCCGCCAGTGAGGCGGGGGAGTAACAGGCGATCTCGATTTGCGGCTCGCGCCTGCGGTTGAACCTGACAGCGAACCCATCAGTACCTCTTCGTAGCTATTGATACGGCAGCAACCTTCGGCACTGACGCAATAGCCATAGAGGCCTACTCAGGCAGCAACGATCGCCACATTCCTTTGAATGCTATCGACACAAAACCAATAACCTTTTGAATTGCTTAAAGCCGATACAACAACTACGAAAAAACGCGAACTCGCCCTATTCGATCCCCCCTGCCAATGTCGTATTAGTTGTATTTCCCCCGCGCACGCCCCTCGCTAAATTGTGCCCCACCCCAAAAGAGGGACGGCTTGCCACTCCCCGGCAGCCGCAAAAAATATCGAGACCGTCGCACCGACAACCACCCGCCGACACCGAAGCGGGCGTTGCGTTGCACGCACCTCTATCTGCCAGCCTGCAATGGAAAAAACAGAAAAATGAAGAGCCCTGTATCCCTATTGAGCAGTGCCCTGCTGCTCGCCATGAGTTCATCGGTATTCGCAGCCAGCAGCGTGGACCTGGCCGTCAAAGGGCTGATCACACCCAGCGCCTGTGCGCCCAGCCTTTCAAGCGGCGGGATTGTCGACCACGGAAAAATTTCGGCAAAGGATTTGAAGCTGGAGGGGTGGACCGTGCTTAAAAATCACAACCTGCAACTAGGCATCACGTGCGATGCGCCAACCCTGCTAGCCCTGAAGGGCATTGATAACGTTGGTGACGCCCACGATCCGAGGAACAGCTATGGCCTGGGCTTGGTCAGCGGAAAAAAATTAGGCAGTTTCTCCCTGACCTTAAGCAATCCGATCGCCGATGGCGCAGCGATCTCCATGATTGAGTCCTCGGATAACGGCCTCACCTGGCGGGAAAGTTTCCCGAGTGACATCTGGCCAGCCTCCTACCTCGCTTCGTTTGGCGACAGCATCACCGGCAGGTGGGCACCCACCCCGGTCCAGCAGGTGGTGGCAGACCTCATGGTGGAAACCATCATCGCGCCGACAGCAGGAATGGATCTGACCACAGAGGTTCCTATCAACGGGTCCGCCACGCTTGAAGTCAAATACCTATAACGCCTCTGCCCCCATGCCCAAGGAGATTCACTGACATGAATGTTTTTGCATCCAGCCTGCTAGGTACCTTGCTGCTCTGCCCGACCGCATTCGCCGCCAGCAACACAGACTTGCTCGTGCGCGGCAGCATCACCCCCAGCGCTTGCTCACCAGCCATCTCCGGCGGCGGGACTGTGGACTTCGGCAAGGTGTCGGTCAAGGACCTCAACACCGATACCTACACCGATCTGCCCAGAGAAACCATGCTGTTGAGTGTGCGCTGCGACGGGCCGACGTACTTCACCCTCAACACCATCGACAACCGTTCAGGCACCTCCGCCAGCCACTTCAGCTGGCATGGGCTGGGCACCACACCCAGCGATGAAAAAGTCGGCGATGCCGGGCTGGGTCTCTATATGCCCGTGGCCGACGGGGTCTCCGTGCGCACCATCACTTCAAGGGATGGCGGCGTGACCTGGATGCCTTCGGTGATGCTCAGCCATACCTTGCTGACGGCGATCGCCCACAGCGACGACGTGATACCGATTGCCATTAAGGAACTGGACGCCGAGATCCGCCTGATCACCCACATCGCACCTGCCAACAACCTGACGCTGACCGACGAAGTCCCTATCGACGGTCACGCCACCGTACAAGTCAATTACCTTTAAGGAGTCCCTACGATGAAAACCCGATTGACCACCCTGGCCGCCGGCGTATTGCTGCTCGGCTCGGCCACCACCTTCGCTGCCTCCAGCGTGGACCTGGCCGTCAAAGGCCTGATCGTGCCCAGCGCTTGCACACCCAGCTTGTCCGGTGGCGGCGTGGTCGACCACGGCAAGATTTCCGCCAAGGATCTGAATCTGGACGACGCAACACATCTGGATAAACGCACCCTGACGATGACGGTCAACTGTGACGCTCCGATTCAGTTTGCCCTGCACCCGATCGATAACCGTGCAAGTTCCAGCATGAGCAGCTCTTACTTTGGCCTGGGTTTTATCAACGATACCCAGAAACTGGGTTACTACTTCCTCACCTTGAGCAACCCGGTCGCCGATGATGGCGTTGTAGTGCAGACGATCGGTTCTACTGACCAGGGCCAGACCTGGTTCAAAGAGAAGTTCCTGGACCCAGGCCTGTACATGTCAGTGGCCTCAATGGAGGACCTTACCCTGCCCCTGGCGGTCAAGGACTTGAGCGTTGATGTGGGTGTGACCACTGCAATTCACCGCGCCGATGGCCTGGACCTGAGCAACGAAGTAACCATCGACGGCTCCGCCACCCTTGAAGTGAAGTACCTCTGACCCATGGTGCCCCATGCCCTCATCCTTGATGGGCATGGGCTTCGCCGTGGGCTGTGTTCACCCGTGCCAGTGATGAATCGATGACTATGTTCACCCGTTTCTTTACCGTGCTGTTGTTATCCCTGTGCGCTGCGGCCAAGGCCAGTGCGGGCACCGCGGCCGAGCTTACGGTAACCGGTCGTGTGACACCGGATGCCTGCTATATCGAGCTGTCGGATGAAGGTTTTGTCGACCACGGAAAGATCCCTGCACACACCCTCCTTGTCGACGAATTCACCGTGCTGCCCAGCCGACAACTCGAACTGCAGGTGCAATGCGCCAGGCCCATGTTGTTTGCGCTGGTGGGTATCGACAATCGTGCGGAGTCTTCCCTGGCACCGGATTATTTCTATGGGCTGGGCAGGAACATCCATGTACCGGACGAGCGTCTCGGCTCCGTGGCGCTGTCGTACCGCAACCCGGTGGGGGATTCACAGGCCATGCAAGTCTTGGCCTCCACCAACAGCGGCGAAAGCTGGACGCAAGAGCCCAATGGCTACCCGCGATCCTATATGGCCTTTGCCCCGGCGGGCGACCGTCAACCCGACTTCATCAGCCAGTTGAGGGTCCAGCTTCAAGTGGACACCGCCATCAACTTTTCGCAGTACCTGACCCTGAATCAGGAAGTGCCCCTCGACGGCTCCATCGTTCTGGATTTGCGTTACCTCTGACCCACTCATTTCGCCTAATGGAAAACCCATCATGACGATGACATGCTCAAACACCGCGTTCGGCCTTGTTGCCCTGCTGCTGATATTCGGTAATCAAGCAAAGGCTGACGGCATGGTCCCGGACACATCCGTGGTGATCGTCCACGAGGCCGATGGTGAAGCTTCCGTCTCGGTGACCAATTCCGACAGCCAGCTTTCGCTGTTGCATGTGACCTTGCAGGATATTCCGGAAGACACCGAACCCCTGCTGGTGGTGACGCCGCCGCTGTCCCGAGTCGAAGCGTCCAAATCCCAGTTGGTGCGCTTTATTCTGCAAAACCAAAAACCGTTGCTCACCCAGCGGCTCAAACGCGCCGTGTTCGAAGGCATGCCCCAGGGCCGCGCAGCCACTGCCGCCGGTCATGCCCGCGTGGGCGTGACCGTGCGCCAGAACCTGCCGGTGATTGTGCATCCCAAGGGCCTGGCACCCAATCGCAGCCCCTGGACCGGCCTGACATGGACCCTGCGCGACGGCCAATTGCAGGTGCGTAATGACACGCCCTATGTGGTGCGCCTGGCACAGGAGCTGCAGTTGTTGCCCGGCGACGGCAAGGCGATGCTGCCGCGCACCTATGTGCTGCCAGGTGAAGCCTTGAGCGTGCCGGCCAGCGGTGGCCAAGCCAAGACGGTGAGGCTGCAACCGGCCACTGTGTACGGGTTTGCGGTCAAGGCCTACGACGCCCCCATCACCCTCTGACAGAAAACCACAGGCGTCGCCAAGACCGCCGCCTGGATAACGAAGTGACGGCTTATCGACCGTCACCAGAACGCCCAAAGCCCCGAACCAAATGAGGGCTGTGCGTTCACTAAGCGAGTACCTTGCGTGAAAACAGTATTGAGTTACCGTGACGGCGAAGCCGTGCCCATTCGCCCAGCCTTGCCGCTGGTGTTGCTGCTGTATGCGCTTATGCCGGACAAGGCGTGGGCCGACGACACCAGCCCCGCAGGCTTCGACGCCCAGACCTTGCATCAGCGCGGCATCGATCCACAGTTGGCCAGCCTGCTGCTGGCAACCCCGCGCTTTGCCGCCGGGCGTCATAGCGTCAACCTGCGGGTCAATGGCCTGCGCCGGGGACGCCTGGAGGTCAGTTTCGATCAACAGGGCACCCCCTGCCTGGACCGTGCGTTGCTGGACGCCGCCAACCTGGTGATACCCGCTGACCCGGTAGGTTGTCAGGATTTTCTCGTGCGGTATCCGCAAAGCCTGGTGGAACCGGACCCGTCGACACTGACGTTGGCACTGGTCGTGCCCACCGAAGCACTGCGCCCCGTGCAACAGGACATCTCGGGCTACCAGACCGGCGGGTTTGCCGGGATGCTCAACTACGACCTGAGCGGGTTCTACAACCGCTTCGGCGAAGACGCCAGCCGGTTTGGTTCAGCCAATACCGAAGTCGGCTTCAACGCCGGCGACTGGATCGTGCGCAGCCGCCAAGTACAGACCTGGCAGGATGGCTTATCGCGCAGCACCCACTTGGAGGCCTATGCGCAACGGACCTTCGCCAGCCATCAGGCAGTGCTGCAGGCCGGGCAGATCAACCTCTATAACCCGGTGTTGTCTGGCGCACAAATCACCGGCGTCCAGGTGCTGACCGAGCAGGCCCTTCAGGAGCAAGGCCAGAGCGCGCAAATCCAGGGGATCGCCAACAGCCCGGCACAGGTAGAAGTGCGCCAGAACGGCGCGCTGATTCACTCCACCGTGGTGCCTGCCGGGCCGTTTGTGCTGAACGATGTACGCCGTTTGAATACACGTTCGGACGTCGAAGTTACGGTCAAGGAAAGTGTCGGCGGGGAACGACGTTTCACCGTACCCGCCGCCATGCTCGGTCTCGGCCTGCCTGCACCCGGCTATTCGGTCGCAGCGGGGCGCGTACGTAACGTCGGCGGGGCCGAGGCAGAGGCGCCGTGGGTGGTCAGCGCCGGTTGGACCGGGAACTTGCATCCGCAACTGACCCTGGGCACTGGCGTGCTGGCGACCGGCGAGTATCGCTCGGCGGGCGCTAGCTTGGGCTGGCTGCCGTGGCTGGACAGTCAGATCCAAGTGTCTACCCAATTGTCCAACACCCAGTCGTGGGAAAAGGTCTCGGGGGTGCAGACTGATCTTTCCTGGTCACAGCGCCTGAGCGAGCGATGGTCGTTCAGCGCCGCCAACTCCTGGCGCAGCAGCGGCTACCGCGAACTGGAGGAAAGCAGCTACGAGCGCGACGACAGTCAGCGCAACTCACGCTATCGCGATCAACAAAGTATCAACCTGGGGTGGTCACATCCGCAGCTGGGCGCATTCAGCGCCGGCGTTTCACGTTCGAGTACCTTCGAGGGCAACAGCAGCAGCCGCGCGCTCGCAGCGTGGGGCACGAGCATTGGCGCAGTCTCGTTATCGGCCAGCGCCGAGTGGCAGATGGGCGGACGCCAGCAACAGGACAACGCGGTCTACCTCACTGTCAGCGTGCCGTTGGGCGAAAGCCGCCGGCTGCGCAGTTGGGTGCGCAACTCCGGCGGCCAAAACCGTACCGGCCTGGGCCTGACCGAACAGATCGACGACCAACTGAGCTACCGCGTCAGCGCCGAACACGACAGCAGTGACCATCAGGTGGAAACCAGCGTGGGCGTTTCGGCATTGCCGCGCTATACCCAACTCGACTTGAGCTACAGCCGCTCCGATGCCGAGCGTTCGAGCTACCAGGGCGGCGCCCGCGGCGGTGTAGTCGTGCATGGCGACGGCATGACATTTACCCCCTACCCGGTGCGCGACACCTTCGCTCTGGTATCCGTCGGCGACATGAGCGGCATCAAGCTCAGCACCCCCAGTGGGCCGGTGTGGACCGACTGGCAAGGCCAGGCCGTGGTGCCGCAGGTCGCCGCCTACGGGCGCAGCCCAGTGGAAGTGCAGACCCGCTCACTACCGCGCAACGCCGATATCAACAATGGCCTGGCCGTGATCTCGGCCGGGCGTGGCGCTGTCGATCGGGTCGAGTTCGGCGTGGGCCTGACCCGCCGCATGCTGCTCACCGTCAGCGACGATAAGGGAAACCCCATGCCGGTGGGAGCGTCCGTTACGACGAACACAGGTGAGTTCATCACCTTGGTGCAGGACGCCAGCCAGGTGTTCCTGCCCAATGTGCTGGACCAAGGAGCGCTGTGGATCACCACCTCCCAAGGCAAACGCTGTGAATTGCGCTACCAACTACCGGCAAAAGCCGACCCCACGGTGTATTTCGAAACCGCACCTGCTCGTTGCCACACACCATGAGGAGTACTGCCATGCACCCTGCAATCTGTTTGCGCTACGTGAGCCTGGGGTTATTGCTCGCGTTTGCCGGCACCGCTCAAGCCTTTGAGGAGTGCCAATTCAACCTCAGCGAACCGATGGTGGATTTGGGCTTGATGAGTCGCCTGGCGCAAAGCGACAGCGCGCCGCAACGCCTGCTCGGCGAGCGCCGTTTGAGCCTGACGTTCACCTGCCCCCAGGCCCAGGACCTGAGCCTGTTTTATCGCGGTACCGCCGCCTCCGCGCAACGTCTGCAATTCACTCCCAACGGCAGCTATGCCATAGAAGTCGGCAACGCCGTGCTCGACGGCCGGGCGGTGGAACTGGGCTTGTTGCCCGGCGCAGGCCAGGCGCCGGTGAGCAGCGCCAGCGTGCTGGAATGGCGGCCCGACCATGGCATCGCGCCGCTGCACCAGAGCACGGTGTTGCAGGGGAAAACCCTGGCATTGCAGTTGACTCTGCGCGCCTGGGCCGACCCGGCCGCCACCCAGGTACGCGACGCCACCACCTGGGAAGTCAGCGGGATGATGTACCACAGCGCAAGCGGGCGTTACCGCGACCTCACGTTGCGCGCCCACTTCGCGCCGACCGCCTGCCAACCGACACTGTCGGACCAGGGCGTCGTGGACTACGGCACGCTGTACGCCAAGGATCTGAGTGCCACCCACGAAACACCGCTACCGACGCGCACCGTACGCCTGAGCGTGACCTGCGATGCTCCGGCCCGCTTCGGCCTGCGCATGAAAGACAATCGCGATGGCTCAGCCACCGGCGGCACCGATGAAACGGCCTATGGTCTGGACCTGGACGCCAGCAACAACAAAATCGGACGTTTCTACCTGACGGTCGACCCAGCGGAATTCAGCGCCGACAGCGTGTCCACGCTGTACCGCACCGACTCCACCAGCAATGGCGCAGCCTGGAGCAGTTCGACTGCGCGGCAGATACCCATGGCTGCCAACAGCCTCATGGGCTTTACCGACAAGACCGGCGTGACTACGGGCCCGCTCGCCATACAGGTCCTGACCGGCACGATGCGCATCAAGACGTACCTGGCCCCCATCCAATCGCTGGATCTGCGCGATGTCGTGCGTATCAATGGGTCCGGCACCCTCGAAATCATTTACTTGTAGGAGTGCGTACCATGAAAATTCCTGCCCTTTGCAGCCTTCTATTATTGACCAGCACCCAGGCGGCGCTGGCGGCCTCGACGGTGGACCTCAGCGTCCAGGGGCTGGTCACGCCCGCCGCGTGCCTGCCGCAACTGTCAAACGGCGGCCTGATTGACTACGGCAAAATATCTCAACAAGACTTGAACCTGGAAACCCGCACCCGTCTTCCCGCCAAGACCCTGTTCTTCGGCATGGCGTGTACCGGCCCGGTACGTTATGCCCTGCGCATGCAAGACAACCGCAGCGACTCGACCCTGGTCGAAAGCGAGATTTACTACGGGCTGGGGTTCGACAGCAACGGCACACCCCTGGGCGTCTACTCCATGACCTTCGATCCTCGGCAGACCCAGGCCAGCAACAACGGGCAACTCTACGGCACCGAATCCACCACCGGGGGCCTGGCATGGCGCACGTCCAACCTCAACCCCATCGACATCGGTTCCAGGAGCTACCTGGGTTTTACGTCGATCGAGGGCAGCGTCAGCGGCCCCACCGCCATTGGCATAATAGGCAGCCACGTCACGGTGCAGACCGTGATCAATGCTCGCAAGCATCTGGACTTGAGCACGCAAACCCCGATTGACGGCTCGGCCACCCTGGAAGTGGTTTATCTCTAGACCTTCTCACAGGTGACGTGCACGTAGCGCGCACGTCCGGCGCCCAGGCCCGCCACGATGGCGCCGAGGCCGATCACTGCGAAGATCCAGCCGATGGCCGTCCAGCCGCCGGTCCAGTCATGCACCACGCCCACAGCGAAAGGGCCAAGGGACGCCAGGGTATAACCGATCCCCTGGGCCATGCTCGACAGGTTGGCGGCTACGTGAGCGTCACGCGAGCGCAGCACAATCAAGGTCAGCGCCAGGCTGAAGGTACCGCCCTGCCCCAGACCGAGCAGAATCGCCCAACCCCACAAACCGTCCAGCGGCGCATACAGGCAGCCGAACAGGCCGCCGAGGGTCAGCAGCATCACCACCACGATCGCCAGGCGCTGGTCCTTGCCACGGGTGGCCAACCATGGCGCGGCCAGGGAACTGAACAATTGCACAATGATCGAGCCGGACAACGCCAATCCCGCCTCTGTGGCACTCAGGCCACGGCCGATCAGGATCGACGGCAACCAGCCGAACACGATGTAGGCCAGGGACGATTGCAGGCCCATGTACAAGGTCACTTGCCAGGCCAACGGGTCACGCAGTAGCCCCTTCACACGGTAAGCGACGCGGTGTGCGCCGTGCTTCTGCCCCACTTGCGGCAACCAGAACAACGCCGCCAACAGCGCTGGCAGAATCCAGAACCCCAGACCAAGGGGCCAACTGTCGCCGAAGTAATGACTCAAGGGTACCGTGGCCCCTGCCGCCAATGCGGCGCCCAGGCACAGGGCCATGGTGTAAACGCCGGTCATGGCGCCCGCACGTGCGGCGAAGTCGCGCTTGACGATACCCGGCAGCAATACGCCGATGATGCCAATGCTGGCGCCCGCGATCAGGCTGCCGGCAAACAGGCCCACTTCCCCGAATGAACTGCGCAGGATGATCCCGCCAGCCAGGGTCAGCAAGATGCCGAACACCACCCGCTCAGCCCCAAAGCGTCGGGCCAGGATCGGCGCCATGGGCGCGAACAGGCCCAGGCACAACACCGGCAGGGTGGTCAGTAAACCGGCTTGGGCGGCCGACAGGCCCAGGCTGCTGGAGACGTCGGCCAACAGCGGCGACAGGCTCGACAAGGCCGGGCGCAAGTTGAGCGCGACCAGGATCAGGCCCAGCAACAGCAACCAGGGCCGGCTCACCCGCGGGTGGCTGTGCTGCACCTCGTCGTCATCGGCCTCGGCGTCAATCAACAACTCTTCAAGTTCGGGCGTGCGTTGGGTTTCAGGGTTCATTGATCAACTGCCGGCAGAGGGATTTGGCACGTTCGGGGTCTTGCTGCTCCACGGCGTCAAGCAGGGCAACGTGCAAGTCGAACACGGCCTGGCGACGCGGTGAAAGGTTCAGGGTCTGGCGCAACTGCGCGCCGACGATAGCGGAGAAATACTGATACAGCTCGCTCAACGCCGGGTTGTGTGCGGCGTCCACCAAGCGTTGGTGAAACGCCAGGTCAGCGCTGATATAGGCCTCGAGGTCGCCCTGATACAGCGCGGCGCTGGCATCCAGCGCTGTGCGCAACGCTCGCAGGTCACTTGCAGTACGGCGTTGCGCAGCAAGGCCGATGGCCTCCACTTCCAGAATCTGCCGCGTCTCCTGCGCCTGCCCCAGGGTGCAATGAGACAACGCACGCATCGTGCCCAACGGGTCGGTCATCGAGCGCAGATAACTGCCGTCGCCCTGGCGGATTTCGATCAACCCGGAGAATGCCAACACGCGCATGGCTTCGCGCACGGTGTTACGGCTGATCCCCAGTTCGGCGCACAGTTCGGGCTCGGTGGGCAGGCGTTCGCCAACGGCCCACACACCCTCGGCAATGCGCACACGCAGTTGTTCCAGCGCCTGGTCAACCAGGGAGCGTTTGATCAGCGGGGCAATGTCTGTCATGGGCTTTACGCTTTCGTCCAATCATAGGATGAATTTTCCTACAGCCTATTAGGAGTCGCCTACAAAGGCAACGCACTAGGGTTTTTAGGCAGGGAAAGGAGCAGTATTTTCGATTGGTAAAATTACCCTCAGAGGGTAATTATTGGACTCAGGTGTCTTATGGAAAAGTACACACCTCATTACGATCTGGCCTTGATCAAGGCGCAAGTCATCCGGCTGGGCCACAGAGCCTTTACGGCAACTGCGCGGGAGAGCGCTCGTCAACTTGAATTGAGCATCGGCCAGATGCGGTTGGCGGTCTGCGCCCTTGAAACGCGAATGTTGTACAAATCGATGACAACCTATGCAGACCACCGGATATGGCAGGACGTCTATCTGATCAAGATGTACGGTACGGAGATTTACATCAAGGTGACTCACCGCCCAGGCGGCGAAGCTCCCGTAATCTCCTTCAAGGAGAAAACCTTATGAAAACCCAACAATGCGTGAATTGCGGAACCCATGATGGAATGCAGTATTTCGCAGGTCGCACCTTCACCATCAACACACGCGGCATGATGCGCGACATTCCAAACATCGCGGGCTGGGAATGCCAGGTTTGTAAGGAAATCGAATTCGATCATGACGATGACAGCGCAGAGCGTTATTCCGATGCCAGTGACCAATTGTTGATTGATGGGAGAAAAATCATCGCGGCTGAAATGAAGCGAATCCGTCGCAAACTGCACCTCACTCAGAAGGAGGCAGTGAAGCTGTTGACTGTGCGCGGGCAAAACTCATTTTCTCGCTACGAAAGGGCTGAGGTTTTCCCTCCTGAACCATTGTTTACACTCATGCGCCTACTGGATAAGCATCCGCATCTGCTGGCCGAGATCGAGGCGCTCAATGTCGGAGAAGACCTCAATCGCCTGCTCATAGCAAAAGATCAGCAACAACGTGCGGCCCAAGCATCCTGAACAGATCAACAGGCAAAAATAAACCCGGCACCAGACCGGGTTTATTTTTTCAAACGTCGATCAATGCAATATCTGGCTCAAGAACAACTTGGTCCGCTCATTCTGCGGGTTATCAAAGAAGTCATTCGGCGCCGCCTGCTCGACGATCTCGCCCTTGTCCATGAAGATCACGCGATTGGCCACTGTGCGGGCAAAGCCCATTTCGTGGGTCACGCACAACATGGTCATGCCGTCTTCGGCCAGGCCGATCATGGTGTCCAGTACCTCTTTGACCATCTCTGGGTCCAGCGCCGATGTCGGCTCGTCGAACAACATGATTTTGGGCTTCATGCACAGCGCGCGGGCAATCGCCACACGCTGTTGCTGACCACCTGAAAGCTGCCCGGGAAACTTGTGGGCCTGCTCCGGAATGCGCACACGCTCCAGGTAGTGCATGGCGATTTCCTCGGCCTTGCGCTTGGGCATCTTGCGCACCCACATCGGCGCCAGCGTGCAGTTTTGCAGGATGGTCAAATGCGGGAACAGGTTGAAGTGCTGGAACACCATACCGACTTCGCGGCGGATCGCTTCGATCTGCTTGAGGTCGTTGGTCAGCTCCACCCCATCGACCACAATGCGGCCTTGCTGGTGCTCTTCCAGGCGGTTGAGGCAGCGGATGGTGGTGGACTTGCCCGAGCCCGATGGGCCGCACAGCACGATACGCTCGCCCTGCTTGACGTTGAGGTTGATGTCTTTCAACACGTGGAACTGGCCGTACCACTTGTTGACGCCCTGCATCTGGATAATGCCTTCAGGGCTCACAGGCTGTTTGATTGCTTCGCTCATCAAAAAACTCCTAACGCTTGTGGCCAGTGTCGAGCTTGCGTTCCAGATGCATGGAATAGCGCGACATACCAAAACAGAAAATCCAGAACACCAGGGCGGCGAACACATAGCCTTCGGTGGCCATGCCCAGCCATTTGGGGTCGGCGGCGGCTTGCTTGACGCTGTTGAGCAGGTCGAACAGGCCGATGATGATCACAAGGCTGGTGTCCTTGAACAGGGCAATGAAGGTGTTGACGATCCCAGGGATCACCATCTTCAAGGCTTGCGGCAAGATCACCAGGCCCATGCTGCGCCAGTAGCCCAGACCCATCGCCGCAGCGGCTTCATATTGGCCCTTGGGAATCGCCTGCAAACCACCGCGCACCACTTCGGCCACATAGGCCGACTGGAACAGGATCACACCGATCAGCGCCCGCAGCAGCTTGTCGAAGTTCATGCCTTCGGGCAGGAACAGCGGCAGCATCACCGAAGACATGAACAGCACGGTGATCAACGGCACGCCGCGCCAGAACTCGATGAAGGTCACGCAGACCACCCGAATGGCGGGCATGTTCGAACGCCGTCCCAGCGCCAGCACAATGCCCAGCGGCAAGGCGCCGGCGATGCCCACGGTGGCGATCACCAGGGTCAGCATCAGGCCGCCCCACTGGCTGGTCGCCACGTTGCTCAGCCCGAACACGCCGCCATGCAGCAAGCAGTAGGCAATGATCGGGTACAGCACCAAAAAGCCCAGGCCATAGATCGCCTTGCGTGGGAAACGCGAGATGAACAACGGCGCCACGCCCACGATGGCCAGCCATACCGTCATGTCCACGCGCCAGCGCAGGTCGACGGGGTAATAGCCATACATGAACTGCCCGAAGCGCTGTTGGATAAACACCCAACAGGCGCCCTCCTTGGTGCAGTCGGCGCGGGTGGTGCCCACCCAGTTGGCATCGAGGATGGCCCAGTGCAGGATCGGTGGCACCACCAGGTACACCAGGTAGATCGCCAGCAAGGTCAGCAGTGTATTGAGCCAGCTCGAGAACAAGTTGGCGCGCATCCAGGCCACCGGCCCGAAGACTTTGCTCGGCGGTGGCATGTCAGGTTTGAACGTATGCGTAGTCATGGGTGTGTCCTCACCGCTCGATCAGCGCAATGCGCTTGTTGTACCAGTTCATCAGCAGGGAAATGCTGATGCTGATCGCCAGGTACACGCTCATGGTGATGGCAATGACTTCAATGGCCTGGCCGGTCTGGTTGAGTACCGTGCCGGCAAACAGCGAAACCATTTCCGGATAACCGATACCGGCGGCCAACGACGAGTTTTTCGCCAGGTTCAGGTATTGGCTGGTCAGCGGCGGAATGATCACGCGCAACGCTTGCGGAATGATGACCTTGCGCAGCGTCGGCCCCGGGCGCAGGCCCAGTGAACGTGCCGCTTCGGTCTGGCCATGGCTGACGGACTTGATGCCCGAGCGCACGATCTCGGCAATAAATGCCGCCGTGTACACCGTCAGCGCCAAGGTCAACGCCAACAACTCTGGGATCAGTACCCAGCCACCGACAAAGTTGAAGCCCGCAAGCTTGGGCATTTCCCAATGCAATGGCGTACCGAAGATCAACACGCACAACGCCGGGATCACCACCAGCAGCGCCAGGCCCGCCCAGAATTTATGGAAAGGAATCCCCGTCGCTTCAAAGCGCTTGTTGGCCCAGCGGGTCATCAGCACGATGGCAACGATGGCGACCGCCAGGCTGGCGACAAACGGCCAGAACCCATCGGACGCCAGCGCTGCCGGCATGTTCAAGCCACGGCTGCTGACAAAGAAGGTGTCACCGAAGTTATGGCTGTTGCGCGGCCCTGGCATGGTCAGGAACACCGCGAAGTACCAGAACAGGATTTGCAGCAGCGGCGGAATGTTGCGGAATACCTCCACGTACACCGTCGCCAGCTTGTTGATCATCCAGTTGGGCGACAAGCGTGCCACGCCGATGATGAAGCCGAGCAGGGTTGCCAGCACCACACCGATGACGGTCACCAGCAAAGTGTTGAGCAGGCCGATGACAAACACCCGGGCATAGCTGTCCGATTCGGTGTAATCGATCAAATGCTGCGCGATGCCGAAACCGGCACTGCGCTCAAGAAAGTCGAAACCCGAGGTGATGCCCCGGTGTTGCAGGTTGGTCTGGGTGTTATGGAACAGGTACCAGCCCAGCGAGACCACCGCCACGATCGTGATGATCTGGAACAGCCACGCACGCACTTTGGGGTCGCTGAAGCTGAGCCTCTGCTTGGGTGCGCCGATTTGATTTTGCATGAAGTGCCCCGAAAATAATGGAACAGAACATCACCCGGCAGTTGGCCTACCGGGTGACAGAACCATCAGCGATCAGCGCACAGGGGGTGCGTATTGAATGCCGCCGTTGTTCCACAGGGCGTTCAGGCCACGGTCGATTTCCAGCGGCGTGCTCTTGCCCAGGTTGCGCTCGAACATCTCGCCGTAGTTACCCACTTGCTTGACGATCTGTACCACCCAGTCCTTCTTCACTTTCAGGTCTTTACCGTATTCGCCGTCGGCACCGAGCAGACGCGCAACGTCCGGGTTCTTGGTGGCCTTGGCTTCAGCTTCGACGTTCTTGGAGGTCACACCGGCCTCTTCAGCGTTGAGCATGGCGTAGCCCACCCAGCGCACGATGGCCAGCCACTCGTCATCACCGTTACGCACGACCGGGCCCAGGGGCTCCTTGGAAATGGTTTCCGGCAGCACCACGTAGTCTTTCGGCGAAGCCAGCTTGCTGCGCTGGGCGAACAGCTGGGATTTGTCGGACGTCAGCACGTCGCAACGCCCGGACTCCAGCGACTTGGCGCTTTCATCGGAGGTGTCGAAGGTGATCGGGGTGTATTTGAGGTTGTTAGCGCGGAAATAGTCGGAAACGTTCAGCTCGGTGGTGGTACCGGCCTGGATGCAGATGGTTGCACCGTCCAGTTCCTTGGCGCTCTTGACGCCCAGCTTGTTGTTCACCAGAAAGCCGATGCCGTCGTAGTAGGTAATGAAGCCCGGGAATTTCAGGCCCATGCCCGCATCGCGGGAGCTGGTCATGGTGGTGTTGCGCGACAGGATGTCGACTTCGCCTGACTGAAGCGCGGTGAAACGCTCCTTGGCGTTCAACTGGCTGAACTTGACCTTGGTGGCATCGCCAAATACGGCAGCCGCCACAGCGCGGCAATAGTCAGCGTCGATCCCGAGGATCTTGCCGCTGGCATCCGGCACCGAGAAACCCGGCAGGCCGTCACTCACACCGCACTGCACAAAGCCTTTCTTCTGCACGGCGTCCAGGGTGGCGCCCGCCTGGGCAAAACCACTGACACCCAGTACAGCCGCCGCAGAGACGATGGCCAGGGTGGATTTCAATACCTTCATTACAAACCTCCAATTGCTCTTGTTGTGTCGGAGCTCCAACCTCAGCGCACCCTTATGAGGCGATATCGACCCGTGTTGGTTTTTTTTGGGGCCAAGCAGCATGAGGTTTTTGCGGTAATTCCAGTTGCTTTCCCACGAGCGGCAGTCACTGATAGTGTTACCGCCCTGGGAGAGTTCTGACATCGAGCTACACATAGCAAGGCGCGTACCAGAGTCTTGGCCGAGTGGCTGTAACTGCGCTTCGATGGCAAAAGATTCAACCTTGCGACATTCTCTTAACAGATCAACCTGTCGCGCACCGTTCCGACGCACCTCATCGGAGCGCCCGCACACCTATGGAGCAAACATGACCGAACCCTTGATTCTTCAGCCCGCCAAGCCCGCAGACGCCTGCGTTATCTGGCTGCATGGCCTGGGCGCCGATCGCTACGACTTCCTGCCAGTGGCCGAAGCCCTGCAGGAAACCCTGCTGACCACCCGCTTCGTTTTGCCCCAGGCGCCCACGCGCCCGGTGACGATTAACGGTGGCTACGAGATGCCGAGCTGGTACGACATCAAGGCCATGAGCCCGGCCCGTTCGATCAGCCTGGAAGAACTGGAAGCGTCGGCAAAAATGGTCACAGACCTGATCGAGGCGCAACAGAGAACCGGAATAGACACCTCGCGAATTTTCCTCGCCGGTTTTTCTCAAGGTGGCGCGGTGGTTTTCCATACCGCGTTCAAGAAATGGGAGGGACCCTTGGGCGGTGTGATCGCCCTCTCCACCTATGCGCCCACCTTCGATAATGACCTGCAATTATCCGCCAGCCAGCAACGCATCCCCACGCTCTGCCTGCATGGCCAGTACGACGAAGTGGTGCAGAACGCCATGGGCCGCAGCGCCTACGAGCATTTGAAGAGCCGTGGTGTCACCGTGGCATGGCAGGAATACCCAATGGGCCACGAAGTGTTACCCCAAGAGATACACGATATAGGCACTTGGCTGACTGAACGCCTGCGCTGAATCCCGTGTTTATGTAGCCGTATGACAGACGCACTACGCCGCGCCCGATTCTTGCATTACACTGGCCGGCGTACATTCCTTAATCAATTAATGAGATGACCGTGCTCAAAGCACTCAAGAAGATGTTCGGCAAAAGCGAGGCTGAGCCGCTCGCGCCTGTTCCCAGTGCTCCTGCCCCCAAGCCCGGCAACCGCAATGACGGTCAACAGCCCGGCCGGAACGCGCCCGCCGCCTCACCGAACAAAACCACGGTGACGCCGCCTGAACAGGTAAAGCCTGCCGCACCCACCCCAGCGCCTGTGGCCAAGCCCCGTCGCGAACGTGCGCCCAAACCGCCCGTGACCCCCTGGAAACTCGAAGACTTCGTCGTCGAACCCCAGGAAGGCAAAACCCGCTTCCACGATTTCAAACTGGCCCCGGAACTGATGCACGCCATCCAGGACCTGGGTTTCCCGTACTGCACGCCCATCCAGGCACAAGTGCTGGGCTTCACCCTGGCGGGCAAAGACGCCATCGGTCGTGCCCAGACCGGCACCGGCAAGACCGCCGCGTTCCTGATCTCGATCATTACCCAACTGCTGCAAACGCCGCCGCCCAAAGAGCGCTACATGGGTGAACCGCGTGCGCTGATCATCGCGCCCACCCGCGAGCTGGTGGTGCAGATCGCCAAGGACGCCGCCGACCTGACCAAGTACACCGGCCTCAACGTCATGACGTTTGTGGGCGGCATGGACTTCGACAAGCAGCTCAAGCACCTTGAAGCCCGTCATTGCGACATCCTCGTCGCCACCCCGGGCCGCCTGCTCGACTTCAACCAGCGTGGCGATGTGCACTTGGACATGGTCGAAGTGATGGTGCTGGACGAAGCCGACCGCATGCTCGACATGGGCTTTATCCCGCAAGTTCGCCAGATCATTCGCCAGACGCCGCCGAAAACCGAGCGCCAGACCCTGCTGTTCTCCGCGACTTTCACCGAAGACGTGATGAACCTCGCCAAGCAGTGGACCACCGACCCATCCATCGTCGAGATCGAAGCACTCAACGTTGCCAGCGAAAACGTCGAGCAGCATATCTACGCCGTCGCCGGTGCCGACAAGTACAAGCTGCTCTACAACCTGGTCAACGACAACGGTTGGGAGCGCGTGATGGTATTCGCCAACCGCAAGGACGAAGTGCGCCGCATTGAAGAACGCCTGGTGCGCGACGGCGTCAACGCCGCGCAACTGTCGGGTGATGTGCCGCAGCACAAACGCATCAAGACCCTGGAAGGCTTCCGTGAAGGCAAGATCCGCGTGCTGGTGGCTACCGATGTAGCCGGTCGCGGTATTCACATCGACGGCATCAGCCACGTGATCAACTTCACCCTGCCGGAAGTACCGGACGACTACGTACACCGCATCGGCCGTACCGGGCGTGCTGGGGCTGCGGGTGTGTCGATCAGCTTTGCGGGCGAGGATGACTCGTACCAGTTGCCGTCCATCGAGGCATTGCTGGGGCGCAAGATCAGCTGTGAAACGCCGCCGACGCATTTGTTGCGCGCAGTAGAGCGCAAACGCCCTTGAGCTGAAATGCGGTAAAAAATGTGGGAGCGGGCTTGTGTGGGAGCTGGCTTGCCTGCGATGCAGACACCTCGGTTTTTCAGTCACGCCGAGGTGATGCTATCGCAGGCAAGCCAGCTCCCACATTGGTTTCTGCGTCTGGCTGGCTACTTCCAGCGATCCGCTGCGGCGTGGTCACTGCTGCGTCCTTCTACCCAACGCGGCCCCTCACTGGTGTTTTCCTTCTTCCAGAACGGCGCCCGCGTCTTCAAGTAATCCATCACAAACGCACAGGCATCAAACGCTGCCTGCCGATGCGCACTGGCGGCGCCGACAAACACAATCGGCTCGCCCGGTTCCAGCGCGCCGATACGGTGCAGCACCTCCAGCTTGAGTAACGGCCAGCGCTGTTCGGCTTCCACGGCGATCTTGGCCAGGGCCTTTTCGGTCATGCCGGGGTAGTGTTCCAGGAACATCCCCGCCACCTCGCGCCCGTCATTGAAGTCGCGTACATAGCCGACAAAGCTCACCACCGCGCCCACGCCCACGTTGGCCGC
Source organism: Pseudomonas sp. MF6751 (assembly GCF_016613265.1). Taxonomy (NCBI): domain Bacteria; kingdom Pseudomonadati; phylum Pseudomonadota; class Gammaproteobacteria; order Pseudomonadales; family Pseudomonadaceae; genus Pseudomonas; species Pseudomonas sp. MF6751. The sequence goes on along the minus strand of NZ_JAENSV010000016.1, from coordinate 31,608 downwards.
GTGCATGGCGTTGACTTCGGCACCGGGATCAAAGGCTTCGACCTGCACACGAATGGCCATGGTCAGCCTCCGGTCACGGGTGGGAAGAAGGCGACTTCATCGCCGGCTTGCACCGGCTCGTCCAGGCTGCACAACTCCTCGTTGCGCGCGCACATCAGGCTCGCTTCGTTGAGCACGGCGAATTCCGGGTCAGAAGCCAGCGCGAGGCGCACGGCATCAACGTTGGCAAACTCGCCTTCCATCTCCAGCGAATCGAAACCCACCGCTTCGGCGTAGCGCGCAAAAAACAGTACGTTGATACTCATTGCTCATCCGCCTTGAAATGCCCGCTCTTACCGCCCAGCTTTTCCAGCAGGCGAATACTCTCAATTGTCATGCCGCGATCCACCGCCTTGCACATGTCGTAGATCGTCAGGGCCGCGACGCTGGCGGCGGTCAGGGCTTCCATCTCGACGCCGGTCTGGCCGGAGAGTTTGCAGCGCGCCACGATACGAACCGCGTCTGCACCGTCGGCACTCAGCTCCACCTTGACGCCGGTGAGCATCAACGGGTGGCAAAGGGGAATCAAGTCGCTGGTTTTTTTTGCCGCCTGAATCCCGGCAATGCGGGCCACGGCAAACACGTCGCCCTTGGGATGGGCGCCGTCGACAATCATTTGCAGGGTGGCGGGCAACATGCGCACCCGCGCTTCGGCCACTGCCTCACGGAACGTCACGGCTTTTTCGGTGACGTCGACCATATGGGCGCGACCTTGGGAATCGAGATGAGTCAGCACAGCGATACTCCTGATCAGGAGCAACGATTGTAAACCTGTAGGTCAAATTTGCGCAGGGCTGTTTATTCCATAGATGACTGTGGCGCGGGAGCAAGCTCCCTCGCCACAGGGCACCAGTGCAGGGTTAGAAACGGAAGGTAAACCCGGCGTTGATCCCGTTGTTGTTACCGCGGTTGGACAGCAAGCCGCTGTAGTTCAGCGACACCAGGGTGTCTTTGGTCAAGGCCATTTCCGCACTGGCCTTGATCACCGCGCCATCCCGGGCGACGGGCACGCTATTAACAGCAAAAGCAGTGTCGCTGCCGGCAAACTTCAGCGAGGCTTCGCGATCGGTATCACCGAACTGATGCTCCCAACCCAGCTCACCGCGCAACGTCACTGCCGAGGTGGAGCTGACTGGCAACTGCGTATGCGCACGCAGGCCCACCGTAGATAGCGTCGCGTCCTGGCTTTGTTTGCTGGCGTGCAAGGCAGCGGCGCCGCCTTTTTCCTTGAACGAGTCGCTCTGGTAGTTCAGGTACGTGAGGTTGGCGAAGGGTTCGAATTGGTTCCATTGGGTGTAGCCGATCTCGGCAAACACTTGGTCGGTGCGCGCATTGTAATCGGCCTTGGCATAGTCCGACTGGTTGGCGTAAGCAACCCGCCGCGAAGTATCCAGACGGTGCCAGGTGGTAGCGCCGCCCAGGCGTAAGGCAATCGCCTCGAAGCGTTTACCGCCATACACCGACAGGTGATAGTTGTCGCTGTCCGCCGAAGCCGACTGGCCATTCAGGTGGCTCTGGGTATAACCGGTCGCCGCCCCCACGCGCCAGCCGTCGCTGACCTCGGTATCCAGCCCCAGCAACACCCCACTGGTGAACGAGGAATAGCCACTGGCGTTGTTGTCACCGCTGACGTTATTGCGCCCACCGAGCAGCTGCACCCAGCCGCCGTTGTCATGGCTATCGATCTGCGCGCTGGAATCCAGTGCCTGGGCCTGTTGCAAACGAGCATTGACCGCTTCGCGAAGGTATCGACTGTCGGCCATTTGCGCCGCTGCAACATCAGAATGCAGCTGCCCCGACAATCGCTTGAATGCATCCCGAGCCTGGGCAGCGGAATCGGAAGCCAACAGGCTTTCGTAAACCGGACTGCCGGCGCCCAGCTTCTCGGCCGCCGTCGCCACAGCCCGTTCGTTGCGGGTTTGCGCGACGCTGGCGAAGGTGGTCTGGTTGCGTGCTATCGCAAGGGTCAGTTGGTTCGGTTGGTAAGCGAGTTGCGTGCCGATGAACAGGTAGTTGGGCGCGAACGCCGCAAACTGGCCATTGATACTCTGGCTGGCGCTGAGGATGTTGAACTGCTGGCCCAACAAGCTACGCGCCTCAGTGGCGGACAGCAGGTTTGGGCTGTTCTCTAAAGACACGGTCACCACACCGCCATTGAGGGTTGCAACACCGCTGCTCTGGATTTGGTCGCTGCGGCCACTGGTACCGACTTCGACGGCATACACCGAGCCAGGATTGAAGGTCACGTCGCCAGTACGCAGTGTGCCAATCGAATGCCCTGGTGCCACGCGCCCGCCATTGTTGACAGTTAAGGCGCCCACCGTGCCGGTGCCGGCCAGGGTGCCGCCCACTGTGGTCATTACGCCATTGTCCGCATTACGCGTGCCCACGGCACTACCATCCACCGTCACGGCAGAGGTCAACGCACCGTCCACCGACAATTTGCCACCGCGAACCCAGGTACTGCCTGAATAAGTGTTCTGGCCTTCCAATACCAGCTCGCCATCCCCGAACTTGACCAGGCTACCCACATAGGTGCTGCCAGTGAGCACGTCCTGGCCACGGGTGAGCATCGCCTGCTCCCTGGCATGACCGATCTCGTATTCGAACTGATCATCGGCCGAGGCATTGGCGGGCAGGCCATTGAGCCAGCCTTTTTGCTGTTTGGTGGCAGCCCAGGTCGCCTGTTCGGCAGCGCCTTCTACGCGGCGGGCGCGAATGGCTTCATCGGAAATCGGGTTGGCCCAGATATCGCGGGTACCGCTGGGCAACGCCACTGCCACAGCCCCGAGGAACTGCCCCGGCCCTTGCATGGCTTTTTGCAGGTTGGGCAAGCCCCAGCCACTGACCACACCTGGTACTTGTGGGACACCCGGCGCGGCATCGTGCACCGGTTGCAGGTTGTCGTAGGTGCGGCCTCCGGTCAGCTCGCCAACCGGCGTGTCCGGGCCATCCGGCGCTTGCAGGCTGGAGGTGGTCAGCAACACGTCCCGCGCCTGGCTGGGCGTCATATAGGGGAAGCGTTGCATCACTAGCGCCAAGGCCCCGGAGACGCTCGGCGCGGCGGCCGAGGTGCCGTTTGCATTCGGGATGAGTTCGCCCTCGGGGCCGGCAGACGGAATGCCCGACACGCCCATCACGCACCACCACTTGGACGTACCGCAGCGGTTATAGACCTGGGCGCTGGTCTCGTCATAGCCCGTGATCGAAAGGAACTTGCCTTCGATATCCGGTTTGAAAAACGGCAGGTTCGCGTTGGTGTAGGGGTTGGCTCCGTGGCTGTCGTTGCCCGCCGAGATGATCTGGATAAAGGTGTTCTGACGGGCCGCGTCGGCCATGGCGTCCATCCAGGTTTTTTGCCCTGCATGAGCCTTGTCCCAGAACGGGCGATAGGCGGCGGTCATGTCACGCAGGTTTTGCGCGGCGCTGTCGCCGACGTTACCGAAGTGGTTCTCCACATCATCGCGCGAGCTCTGCCCCCAGCTCTGATTGACAATCGCCACGTTCTTCGCCGCCAGGGCGTTGTAGCTGGCCATGAACGCGTTGTAGTCGAGGTCGTTGGAGCCTAGGTAGCGGTCGTTGTCGCTGCCGCCGGTGTTGGCGACAAACAGATTGGCGTCGAAGGCAATGCCGTGCATACCGGTGCCGTTGCGGCTGGCGGCCAGCACGCCGGACATTTCCGTGCCATGCCCGTCGTTGAACGCCGAGTCGTATTCCCCTGGAATACTGAAAGGCTCACCCTGCTTGAACTCGCCGCTGGGCACTTCAAGTCGGTAGCGCGGATGGGTGGCGTAGTACTCGCCCGTGGAGGTCACCGCCTGCACCCGGTCCTGGCCCTGGGCATTCTTGCCCTGGAACTCGGAGTGTTCGGTGAGGATGCCTGAGTCCAGCACGCCAACATTGACCCCCTTGCCGGTGATGCCCAAGGCATAGGCGTAATACGCGTTGGTGCGGTCCAGGCCGGAGTTGACCTGGGCCTCCGGCGTCTTCCAGGTTTGCGCGTTGGCACTCCAGTCACGGGTTACGCCCGCCCAGGAAAGACCTGCGCTCAATTGCCCGCTCAGGTTGCTGCTCACGCCCGGCTCTACGTAGGTGTAAGGCTTGGCGGCCGGCAAGTTGGCGATAATAGCCTTGGAGAAGTCGAGGATATTGGTGGTGTAACGGCCGCTGTTGTTGAACAGCTGGCTGCGGTAGTAATCCAGGCGCGAAGCGTAGTCCAGTGGCCGCCGGGTGTCGCCGAGCATGGCGCCGATGGTCAGGTTTTCGGGTTGCAGCTCGTAGTTTTGCTTGAGGGCCGAATCGAACTTGCCGGACTGGGCAGCGAAATCCTTGGCCGCGAGATCGACGATATCCGCGTAGGCAAACCTGAGGTTTTTGTACACGGCGGTATCAGGGCCGAATGAGGCGACGGCTTTCCTGAACGCCGATTCCAATACCTGCGAGGTGTAAGGATTGTCGTCTGCATTGGCCATGGAGCCGTGGCCCAGCCATAAGGCCAGGCCGAGTGCTATGGATGTAAGGGGTATGGTCTTGAAACGAGGGGTGCGATTGCGTTGTGCCACAGTGAAGCGATTACCTGCTACGTCCATTTTCCTTTCCCTTTGGATATGTGCGTCATCAATGAGCGGTGTTTCGGGCTTTTGTAATAGGCAGGGTCACGGTGAAAACCCTGGACAGGTTTTCTAAACGTTCGTCGATTCAAGGAGGTGGTATTCCGACGGGGTCAAACAGTGTTCTTATTGTATTTACCGCAGAAAAAATGTAACAAAATGATTACAGAGATCACAAGCACCCAGGACGCGTTAACGCAGGCAAATCTCGCACAGAACAAAAACCCCGGATTTCGTGAAAAATCCGGGGTTTTTCGCAGCGGTTTCAGCGTAGTTACAGGTGGGACTCGGCGTATTCAGCCAGGATCGAACGTGGCACGCCTTGCAGCGCAATGTGCACGCCGTTCGGGAAGTCCTTGAAGCGTTCCGTCAGGTAAGTCAGCCCGGAGCTGGTCGCGGACAGGTAAGGGGTGTCGATCTGCGCCAGGTTGCCCAGGCACACCACTTTGGAACCGGCGCCGGCACGGGTGATGATGGTTTTCATCTGATGCGGCGTAAGGTTCTGGCATTCATCAATCAGAATCAGGCTTTGCTGGAAGCTGCGACCTCGTATGTAGTTGAGGGATTTGAACTGCAACGGCACTTTGCTGAGGATGTAGTCGACGCTGCCATGGGTGTTTTCGTCATCCATGTGCAAGGCTTCGAGGTTGTCGGTAATCGCCCCCAGCCACGGCTCCATTTTTTCCGCCTCGGTACCGGGCAGGAAACCGATTTCCTGGTCCAGGCCCTGCACGCTGCGGGTGGCGATGATGCGGCGATAGCGTTTGGTCACCATGGTCTGTTCGATGGCGGCGGCCAGGGCCAGGATGGTTTTGCCCGAACCTGCGGCGCCGGTCAGGTTGACCAAGTGGATGTCCGGGTCAAGCAGCGCATACAGCGCCAGGCTCTGGTAGATATCACGCGGTTTCAGGCCCCAGGCTTCCTGGTGCAACAGGGGCTCCTGATGCAGGTCGAGGATCAGCAGCTTGTCGACCTGGATCTCTTTGATCCAGCCCACGAAGCCCTGTTCATCGACAATAAACTCATTGATATGCACGGCCGGCAGGTTGTCGATCAGCTGTACCTGGTGCCAGGTGCGGCCGTGGTCCTGACGGGTTTCGACCTTGCTGACACGGTCCCAGAACGAGCCGGTCATCATGTGATAACCACGCGAGAGCATCGACACGTCGTCGACCAGTTGGTCGGTGCTGTAGTCCTCGGCAGCGATCCCACATGCTCGTGCCTTGAGGCGCATATTGATGTCTTTGGTCACCAGCACCACGCGCAGGTCCTTGTCGCGAGCGTGCAGGTCGATCAATTGGTTGATGATTTTGTTGTCGTTCAGGTTTTCCGGCAGCAGGCTGTTGGGCTCACTGCGCTTGCTCATCAGGATCGACAGCAAGCCCTTGGGCCCGCTTTTGCCACGCTGGATCGGCACACCGACCTCAACATCCTCGGGCGAGGCTTCGCCCAATGTCTTGTCGATCAGACGGATGGCCTGGCGGCATTCGGCGGCAACGCTGTGATGGCCACTTTTGAGTTTGTCGAGCTCCTCAAGCACGATCATCGGGATGGCGACGTGGTGTTCTTCGAAGTTCAGCAGTGCGTTTGGATCGTGGATCAATACGTTGGTATCAAGCACATAAAGGATTGGCTGGTCGGAAGAAGGGTTACGTCCATGATCATCCATACTCGGTCACCTTTGTGGGAGCCATTCGACGCAATACCTGGGCGGTGCTGCGCCTCGATTCGACCACCGACCACACCTGAGTGACGTCAAGTGCAGTGCCCACATTAGGAGTCTTGGAAGACGCCACCTGTGCTGCAGGTTTCGGCGGTCTGACTTCGTAATACCGCAAAACCCATGACAGGAAAAAGCACTTTGACGCTTTTTTGAAGTTTATTTTTCAGGATGACGAATAGCACTAGCCGAGTGCCATGTACCCCGTTAAAGTCGGAAGTCCGCCTGCATCGAAATGTCGCAGCAAATCGCCCCGAAAACACCCCATCCCCAGCAAAGCCGGGCACTTCATCGAAATGCCTCGCGACACTCCTGCCAACCCAAGCCACTCTGCGCCGTAGCCTGCAACACCATCGGCAATGCCACCCGCGCCTTGTCCTGGGTGTCGTGAAACACGATCACGCCTTTGCGCCACAGCAGCATCAACGTCAGCACCCGTTGCGCCGACTCATCTGCCTTGAGCTTGCCCGGCTCGTCCTGGGAATCAATGTCCCATAACGCCACCTGCAGACCCTGTTGCTGGAAGAATCCCTGGCTGTCCGCGCGGCGCTGCCCATACGGTGGGCGGAACAAGGGCACATAGTTTTCCGGCATCAGGTTCTGTACCAGCCCGGCACTGCGGGTGATGGAGCTTTGCCAGTCGACCCAATGGCTGTGGGAGCGGTACTGCCAGCCCTGAAGCCCCACGCACTGCCCTTGGTACAGCGCCTGCACATCGGCGGCGGAACTGCGCTCCACGCGGGTTTGCAAGTTGCTGCCAAGGACAAAGAACGTCGCGTTCATCTTTTGCTTGCGCAGGTAATCGGTGAGCCAGTCGGTATTGCCGCTGACAGGTGCAGGGCCACCGTCGAAGGTCAGTAAAAACATCCGGTCATTGAGTTCATCACCGTTGCGCTCATGATCGCCAAAGCGCGCCACTTCACTGCTGATCTGCGGAAACAGCGCGGCCTTGCGCAACAACTCGTCCAGATAGCGTTCGTGAAAGTGCCGACTGGGGGCGGCCCAGCCTATATAGAAAGAGTTGTCACTGACCTCGAACTTGCCGGCCTGCTCGCGCAGATCGTCCATGTTTTCCACCAGGTAGCAGAACGAGGCATCTTCTTCGCAGCTCTGCTGGGCGAATGTGTAGTTCCCCAACAGCCGTTGCCAGAGCTGGCGACGCAGGTCGTCAATGGCGGCCAGGTTGATGATCTTCAGCCCCAGGCGTTGCTTGAGCGCCGCGTCGTCCAGGGCTTCGCTGGCGAGCAGGCCGTGGGCGAACATCAGGATCTCCGCACGCGAAGCCACATCGAACAGCGCCGGGCTGGCGAGTTTTTCCGGCCAGGTACCACGGTCCAGGCTGGCGACATCCACCGGCGCGGCCTGGGCATTCAGGCACAGCAGGCAAGCGGACAATAAAAGCGCTAATCGCACACGGGGTCTTCCTCTCCAGAGTTACCGCCCATCATAGCGGATCGCATCTATCGCCATCATAGGTGGAGTCAAAACGCCCCAACCCCTAGAATCTCGCCCACGATTCCAGGAGCCAACTTCATGCTGATGGTGATTTCCCCCGCCAAAACCCTCGACTTCGAGTCCAAGCCGGTCACTGCGCGCTTCACCCAGCCGCAGTACCTGGACCACTCCCAGGAACTGATCGAGCAACTGCGCGAACTGAGCCCGGCGCAAATCAGTGAGTTGATGCACGTCTCCGACAAGATCGGTGGCCTCAACGCCGCGCGTTTCGGCAGCTGGACGCCGGCCTTCACTCCGGCCAACGCCAAGCAGGCGCTGCTGGCGTTCAAGGGCGATGTGTATACCGGCCTGAATGCCGAGGCTTTCAGCGAGGCCGATTTCAGCTATGCCCAGGACCATCTGCGTATGCTCTCGGGCCTGTACGGCCTGCTGCGCCCGCTGGACCTGATGATGCCGTATCGCCTGGAGATGGGCACCAAGCTGGCCAACGCCCGCGGCAAGGACCTTTACGCGTTCTGGGGCACACGCATCAGCGAATGGTTGAATGAAGCCCTGGCCGAGCAAGGCGACGATGTGCTGCTTAACCTGGCCTCCAATGAGTACTTCTCGGCGGTCAAGCGCACGGCCCTGAACGCGCGGATCATCAACACCGAGTTCAAGGACCTGAAGAACGGCCAGTACAAGATCATCAGCTTCTACGCCAAAAAGGCCCGGGGCATGATGAGCCGGTTTGTGATTGAAGAACGCATCAACGATCCGGCCAAGCTCAAGCAGTTCGATGTACAGGGCTATCGCTTCAATGCGGAGCAGTCCAAGCCGGATAACCTGGTGTTTTTGCGCGATCACGCACCGGAATAAGGCCTGTACAGCCACCAACATCAACTGTGGGAGCTGGCTTGCCTGCGATAGCGGAGGGTCAGCCGACTCACATGTCGCTGATACACCGCTATCGCAGGCAAGCCAGCTCCCACATTTTTTGCCTGCATTTCACCCCGCCAACCGTCATTTATTTGGCGTCAAAAAACATCAATACACATCTCTAACAATTTCTTCACTCGACACTCGTCGGTTTTTTTCGTAGTGGCACCACTTTTTTTTAACGGTAGTGGCACAAAACTACCCTCTCGCACCAACTCCCCATAACTACTGGCCTAAATAGCAAGTGCTATCAATATAGTACTAGTGCCATCTTTTCTAATATTTCAAAAAATTTCCAGAAAGGGGATGAGCGGCCCGGAACTTCATCCGGAAGCACCGCTCATACCACCGGTAACGAAATTCTCTGTTTACGTAAGAGATGACTTACATACCGACCAATGGAAGTAGCCAAGTTGTCATAAAGCACTCTGGCTCGAAGGTCATATCATCAACTGATTGAGTTGAGGGCGGCGATAAGGACTCATTGCCAACCCCCTAAAGGCCAAGGCAGCGCTGACCTAAATGAGCCAGTGTTAACACCCAAGACATTGATATCAAAAGGCTTCTTGCCTGTATCAAAGCCCTGCGGCACTGGCGCCGGACCCTTCCGCCACGGAAAACCGGCTGCATTTCAGGGCAAGCCCCAATAATAAGGCCACGTTGCGCACAACTTGAGTGCAATAGTTAGTCACTCGCTATTTAACATGCCTGCACGCGGTAAGTCGGCGTCTATTCGCCTAACTTTCGCGGCATCAGTGACGCTTGCAAACATGAACTCCGGCCATCTAATGGCATGATTTAAACATAGAGGTAATTGCGATGCGCATCAGCATATTTGGTTTGGGTTACGTTGGCGCCGTGTGTGCCGGTTGCCTGTCTGCCCGTGGCCATGAAGTGGTCGGCGTAGACATCTCCAAGGACAAGATCGACCTGATCAATGCGGGTAAATCCCCCATCGTTGAACCGGGTCTGGGCGAACTGTTGAGCCAAGGCATCGCAACCGGTCGACTGCGCGGTACCACCAACTTCGCCGAAGCCATCCGCGACACCGACCTGTCGATGATCTGCGTCGGTACGCCGAGCAAGAAGAACGGCGACCTGGAACTGAACTACATCGAGTCGGTATGCCGCGAGATCGGTTTTGTGCTGCGTGACAAGACCACCCGCCACACCATCGTGGTGCGCAGCACCGTATTGCCGGGCACTGTCGCCAACGTGGTAATCCCGATCCTGGAAGACTGCTCCGGCAAGAAAGCCGGCGTCGACTTCGGCGTTGCGGTCAACCCCGAATTCCTGCGTGAATCCACTGCCATCGCCGACTACGACCTGCCACCGATGACCGTTATCGGCGAGTTCGATAAAGCCTCCGGCGATGTGCTGCAATCGCTGTACGAAGAACTCGACGCGCCGATCATCCGCAAGGACATCGCCGTTGCCGAAATGATCAAGTACACCTGCAACGTATGGCACGCCACCAAAGTCACCTTCGCCAACGAGATCGGCAACATCGCCAAGGCCGTCGGCGTTGACGGTCGTGAAGTGATGGAAGTGGTCTGCCAGGACAAGACCCTCAACCTGTCCCAGTACTACATGCGCCCAGGCTTTGCTTTCGGCGGTTCGTGCCTGCCAAAAGACGTGCGTGCCCTGACCTACCGCGCCGGCTCCCTGGACGTGGAAGCACCGTTGCTCAACTCGCTGATGCGCAGCAACGAATCCCAGGTGCAAAACGCCTTCGACATCGTCTCCAGCCACGACAAGCGCAAAGTCGCCCTGCTGGGCCTGAGCTTCAAGGCCGGTACCGATGACCTGCGTGAAAGCCCATTGGTAGAACTGGCGGAAATGCTGATCGGCAAGGGCTACGACCTGAGCATCTACGACAGCAACGTCGAGTACGCCCGTATGCACGGCGCGAACAAGGACTACATCGAAGGCAAGATCCCTCACGTGTCGTCCCTGCTCAACTCGGACTTCGACGAAGTGATCAACAACTCCGACGTGATCATCCTCGGTAACCGTGACGAGAAGTTCCGCGCCCTGGCGCACGAAGCCCCGCACGGCAAGCAAGTGGTCGACCTGGTGGGTTTCATGTCCAAGGCCACCAGCGTGAGCGGCCGTACCGAAGGTATTTGCTGGTAACAGCAACGGCAAGTTTCAGGCTGCCAGTGGCTTACCCCAGCGCTTGCAGCCTGAAGCCTCCTCACCTTGCGGATGACGCTTATGTCCAAGTTAAAACATGTATTTCTGCAATCGGCCGGCTGGCTGTTCTTTCTCAGCCTGCTGATGGGGCTCGCCCTGCTGTTGCCGGCGAGCACCTTCGATTCGCAATCGAAGAATTTTATTTTCCTGATTGGTGCCGTGGGTATCTGGCGCTACTCGATGGGCGCGACGCATTTCTTTCGCGGCATGCTGTTCCTGTACGTGGTGTACCCGCACCTGCGCCGCAAAGTGCGCAAGCTGGGCAAGGCCGCCGACCCGTCCCATGTGTTCCTGATGGTCACCAGTTTTCGTATCGACGCGCTGACCACCGCCCAGGTCTACAGCTCGGTGATTCGCGAAGCTATCGACTGCGGCTTCCCCACCACCGTGGTGTGCTCGCTGGTGGAAATGTCCGATGAGCTGCTGGTGAAAAGCCTCTGGGAAAAGATGAACCCGCCGGCTCACGTCAAGCTCGACTTCGTGCGCATCGCCGGTACTGGCAAGCGTGACGGCCTGGCGTTTGGTTTCCGCGCCATCTCCCGCCACTTGCCGGACGACCGTGCTGTAGTCGCCGTGATCGATGGCGACACCGTGCTGGCCGAAGGCGTAGTGCGCAAGACCGTGCCGTGGTTCCAGCTGTTCGGCAATGTCGGCGGCCTGACCACCAACGAATTCTGCGAAGTGCGCGGCGGCTACATCATGAGCGAATGGCACAAACTGCGCTTCGCCCAACGCCACATCAACATGTGCTCCATGGCCCTGTCCAAGCGCGTGCTGACCATGACCGGGCGCATGTCGGTATTCCGCGCCAGCGTAGTGACTGACCCGGGCTTTATCGCCGACGTGGAAAGCGACTCGCTGCAACACTGGCGCCTGGGCCGTTTCAAGTTCCTCACCGGGGATGACAAGTCCAGCTGGTTCAGCCTGATGCGCCTGGGCTACGACACTTTCTACGTGCCGGACGCCGCCATCAACACCGTGGAACACCCGCCGGAAAAGAGCTTTATCAAGGCCAGCCGCAAGCTGATGTTCCGCTGGTACGGCAACAACCTGCGCCAGAACTCCCGTGCCCTGGGCCTGGGCGTGCGTCGCCTCGGCCTGTTCACCAGCGTGGTGCTGTTCGACCAGCGCGTATCGATGTGGACCTCCCTGCTCGGCCTGACCGTGGCCATGATCGCCACCTTCAAGTACGGCGGCGCGTTCATCCTTGCCTACCTGCTGTGGATCGGCATCACCCGCCTGATCCTCACCCTGCTGCTGTCGTGCTCCGGCCACAAGATCGGCCCGGCCTACCCGCTGATTCTCTATTACAACCAGATCATGGGCGCGTTGGTGAAGATCTACGTGTTCTTCCGCCTTGATCAACAGTCCTGGACCCGCCAGGACACCAAACTGACCCGCGATTTGGCCAGCTTTCAACGTTGGTTCAACACCTGGTCGTCTCGGACCATGACCTTCTCCGCCGGCAGCATCTTCGTTGCCGTGTTGCTGATGATGGTCTGACCCTGCCAAGCCTGAATTAACCTAGGAATTACACCCGATGAATAGCCAAGTAAACGCCAACGTTGTCCACGAATCCGAAGCCCAGCGCCAACACGCCCGGGTGAAAATCCCGGCCAAGCTGCGCTTCTTCAACAGCGACCGCACGCCGACCGAAGCAAAGGTTATCGACCTGTCCGCCGGCGGCCTGGCTTTCACCGCCACCCAGCCGCTCACCATCGGCCAAGTGCACAAGGGCCGCCTGCAGTTCGTGATCGACAACCTCGGCCTGGCCATGGACGTGGAGCTGCAGATTCGCTCCTACGACCGCCAGACCGGCCGCACCGGTTGCCAGTTCCAGAACCTCGATGCCCAGGATATTTCTACCCTGCGCCACCTGATCACCTCGCACCTGTCCGGTGACATCGTGACCATGGGCGACGTACTCGCGACCCTGCAACGCGACAACTTCACCAAGGCACGCAAGGTCAAGGACGGCGGCAGTGGCATGACCGCGTTCGGTCGCCTGCGCGCCGTGACCTTCAGCCTGGCGATCTTTTTGGTGGGCCTGGCGGCCTTCGGTTTTGTGGTCAAGTCGCTCTACGGCATGTACTTCGTCAGCCACGCCCAGGCAGGCCTTGTGAGCGTACCGGGCATGAACGTGACCATGCCCCGTGACGGCACCGTGCAAAGCCTGCTCAAGGGTGATTCGGTAGCAGCCAAGGGCGCGCCGCTGGCGACTTTCAGCACCAGCATGCTCGACGTGCTCAAGGGCCACCTGGACGAAGACCAGTTGCAACCGGCCAAGGTCGAAGAACTGTTCGGCAAGCAAATGACCGGCACCCTTACTTCGCCGTGCGATTGCGTGGTGGCCCAGCAATTGGTCGCCGACGGCCAGTACGCCAGCAAGGGGGATGTGATCTTCCAACTGGTGCCGCGTGGCAGCCAGGCCAATGTGGAAGCGCGCTTCAGCTATCGCCAGTTCGGTGATGTGCGCCCAGGTACCCCGGTGAGCTTCCAGGTCGCCGACGAAGAACAAGTGCGCACCGGCACCATCGTCAGCAGCACCAGCCTGAACAGCGCCGACCTGTCCTCCGACATCCGCGTGCAGATCAAGCCTGATGCACCGCTGGACAGCACCTACGCCGGCCGCCCGGTGGAAGTCACCAGCGACCGTGGCCCATCGCTGAACTGGCTGATCGACAAAGCCATGGCTCACGGTCTGTAAGCGAGGACATGCCTGTGACTCTTCCAAATACACCGTTGACCCATGTGGGAGCCGGGCTTGCCCGCGATGCAGGCGACTCGGTGCATCAGTTGCACCGCAGCGATGCCATCGCAGGCAAGCCAGCTCCCACACAGAGCAAATTTCACTTGGCCTCTGCGTACTGCGCGCTGGCACTGGCCGTGAGCCTGGCCGGTTGCGCCGGCCTGCCCGACCAGCGCCTGGCCAATGAAGCGCTGAAACGTGGCGACACCGTCACCGCGCAGCAGAATTACCAGCAACTGGCAGAGCTGGGTTACAGCGAGGCCCAGGTGGGCCTGGCCGATATCCAGGTCGGCACCCGCGACCCAGCGCAAATCAAGCAGGCCGAAGCCACCTACCGTGCGGCGGCAGACACCTCGCCGCGTGCCCAGGCACGCCTGGGTCGCCTGTTGGCGGCCAAGCCCGGCGCCACTGAGGCCGAACACCATGAAGCCGAAAGCCTGCTGAAAAAAGCCTTTGCCAATGGTGAAGGCAATACCTTGATCCCGCTGGCAATGCTGTACCTGCAATACCCCCACAGCTTTCCCAACGTGAATGCCCAACAGCAGATCAGCCAATGGCAGGCGGCGGGTTACCCGGAGGCCGGCCTGGCCCAGGTGCTGCTGTATCGCACCCAGGGTACCTACGATCAGCACCTGGATGATGTGGAGCGCATCTGCAAAGCCGCGCTGACCACCACGGATATCTGCTACGTGGAGCTGGCCACGGTCTATCAGAAAAAACAGCAGCCGGAACAACAGGCCGAACTGCTCAAGCAAATGGAAGCAGGCGTAAGCCGTGGCACCGTGACTGCGCAGCGCGTCGACAGCGTGGCCCGCGTACTCGGCGATGCCACCCTCGGTACCCCGGACGAAAAAACTGCCCAGGCGTTGCTGGAAAAAATCGCCCCTGGCTACCCGGCGTCCTGGGTCAGCCTGGCGCAACTGCTCTACGACTTCCCCGAACTGGGCGACGTCGACCAGATGATGAAGTACCTCGACAACGGCCGCGCCGCCGACCAGCCACGCGCCGAATTGCTGTTGGGCAAGCTCTACTACGAAGGCAAGTGGGTGCCGGCCGATGCCAAGGCCGCCGAGGCACATTTCGAAAAAGCCGTGGGCCGTGAAGTGGCCGCCGATTACTACCTCGGCCAGATCTACCGCCGTGGCTACCTGGGCAAGGTCTACCCGCAAAAAGCCCTCGACCACCTGCTGACCGCAGCGCGCAACGGCCAGAACAGCGCCGACTTCGCCATCGCCCAACTGTTTTCCCAAGGCAAGGGCACCAAGCCCGACCCATTGAACGCCTATGTCTTCAGCCAACTGGCCAAGGCCCAGGACACGCCAGAAGCCAATGACCTGGCCACCCAGCTCGAAGCGCCGCTGACGCCTGAGCAACGCGCCGAAGGCCAACGCCTGGTGCAACAGGAACTGGCCGCCCGCGGCACCCTGGCCCAAAGCACGCTGCAACTGCACGCCCTGCAAGAAGAAGACGGCGAGGAATCCCTATGAAGCTCAACCCATTCGTCAAGGCCGGTATCGGCCTGACCTTCGCCCTGCTGTGGTCGTGCCCGACCCTGGCCGCGCTCACCGAAGCCAAGAACTTCGGCCTGGAAGTCAAAGCCACCGCGCAGTCCGAAGACGACCGCGACCTCGGCACCCAGAAAGGCGGCGACGTCAACGGCATCGGCCTTGACGTTCGCCCCTGGATCTACGGCGAAAGCGGCGCGTGGAGCGCCTATGCCATGGGCCAGGCGGTGGTGTCCAGCGACATCATCGAGACCGACACCCTGCAACAGTCGGCCGATGACACCACCGAGCAGCAGTCGAGCAACGACGACCGCAAGGCCAAGAAAAACTACCTGGCCCTGCGTGAGTTCTGGGTCGGCTACAGCGGCTTCACGCCCTACCCCGGCGAGATCCTCAAGTTCGGCCGTCAGCGCCTGCGCAATGACGACGGCCAATGGCGCGACACCAACATCGAAGCGCTGAATTGGACCTTCGACACCACCTTGCTCAAGGCCAATGTCGGCGCTGCCGAACGTTTCAGCGAATACCGCACCGACCTCAAGGAACTGTCGCCGGTCGACAAAGACCGCCAGCACTTCTACGCCGACGCTGCCTACCAGTGGACGCCGGGCCAGTGGATCGGCGTGCGCGGCCATCACACCCATGACGACGGCAAGCTCGACTACGCCGAACCGGGTGTCGCCAGCGACCCGCTGGACAAGCGCGAAAACGGCGACCTGACCTGGCTGGGCATCGAAGCCAACAGCGACGCCTACAACTGGCGCAACACCAACACCGTCAACTACTGGGCAAGCATCACCGGCATGCGCGGCGACCGCGACAAGGTCAACGCCTTGAACGCCGACGGCACGCGCCCCACCAGCGCCAAACGCAGCGATGACCTCAGCGGCTGGGCCACCGACATCGGTGTGCGCCTGCGCCTGGACCCGCAGTGGCAAGTGGGTGCGGCCTATTCCCGTGCCAGCGCCGAATACGAGCAGAACGGCCTGCAAAGCAACCGTTCGAACTGGACCGGCACCCAGTCCCGCGTGCATCGCTTCGGTGAAGCGTTTCGCGGCGAGATGAACAACATGCAGTCCATGAGCCTGTTCGGTTCCTGGCAGCTGCGCGAGGACTATGACGCCAGCCTGGTGTACCACAAGTTCTGGCGCGTGGACGGCAACAAGCCGGTGGGCAGCAACGGTATCGACGCGGTGCAGAACAACACCGACGACGTCACCGGCGCGATCCTCTCCAGCACCTCCCTGCCCCTTGAAGACGGCAAGAAAGACCTCGGCCAAGAGATGGACCTGGTGGTCACCAAGTACTTCAAGAAAGGCTTGCTGCCTACGGCGCTGAGCCAGTCGATCGACGAGCCTTCAGCCCTGGTGCGTTTGCGTGCCGGCGTGTTCAAGCCCGGCGATGCCTATGGCAGCCAGGTCGACTCCTACATGCACCGCGCGTTTGTCGACGTGGTCTGGAAATTCTGATGGGAGCCTGCGCCATGAATGCTCAAAGCCTACTCGTCGCGGCGATGCTGATGGCCAGCGCCACAGCGTTTGCCGATACGGCGGCCAAGGCGCCGATCATCGCCAAGGAACTGCAACAGGCCAAAACCTACACCATCTCCAGCCCGCCCACCGCGCCGCTGGAAATGGCCAAGCCGGCGCTGCCCGACCTGTCGGGCTACACCGCGCAGGCGATGGAAAAGAAAATCGTCAAGACCAAAGCCGGCAAAATCAGCATCCGCCGCATGATGCAGGAAGACGCGCTCAAGGACTTTATCGGCGGCGATAACAAGATGGCCGAATGGGTGGTGCGCCAGCATGGCATTCCCCAGGCGATCTTCGTCGACGACGGCTACATGAACCTCAAGGACCTGCTGGGCAAGGTGCCCAAGCAGTACTTCAGCGAAACGTCGCCAGGGGTGTTCCTGGCCAAGTTGCCGATCGTGGTGGGCCGTAAAGGCATCCTCGATATCGACAAAAACACCCAGGAACTGCGCCTGTCCCAGCAAGCCGGCTCGTTTTTGATCAATGACGGCCAGCTGTTCGTGCGTGACACCAAGGTCACCGGCTGGGATGAAAAAACCAACGGCCCGGCGCTGTTCAAGTCGGCCAAGGAATTCCGGCCGTTCCTGCTGGCCTGGGGCGGCACCGAGACCTATATCTCCAAGACCAAGATGGCCAGCTTCGGCTACGCCAACAGTAAGTCGTACGGGGTGAGTATTTCCCAGTACACGCCGAACATGGCCAAGGTGCTCAAGCGCCCCGAGCCGACCGGTTGGATCATCGACTCCGAGTTCTCGGACATGTGGTACGGCTTCTACTGCTACGAGACCACAGGCTTTGTGATCAAGGGCAATACCTACAAAGATAACATCGTCTACGGCATTGACCCCCATGACCGTTCCCACGGCCTGATCATCGCGGACAACACCGTGTACGGCACCAAGAAGAAGCACGGCATCATCATTTCCCGGGAAGTGAACGACAGCTTCATCTTCAACAACCGCAGCTACGACAACAAGCTCTCGGGCCTGGTAATCGACCGTAACAGCGTCAACAACCTGATCGCCGATAACGAGATCTACCGCAACCACACCGACGGCATCACTCTCTATGAGAGCGGCGACAACCTGCTGTGGGGCAACAAGGTGATCAGCAATCGGCGCCACGGGATCCGCGTGCGCAACAGCGTGAACATCAAGCTCTACGAAAACACCTCGATGGCCAACGGCCTGACCGGCGTGTACGGCCACATCAAGGACTTGACCGACACCGACCGCGACATCGCCCTCGACCCGTTTGACGCCAAGGTCTCGCTGATCGTGGTCGGCGGTGAACTGGCGGGTAACGGCAGCGGGCCGCTGTCCATCGACTCGCCGTTGAGTATCGAACTGTATCGCGTGTCGATGCTGGCGCCGACCAAATCCAGCGGCATCAGCTTCTCCGGCATCCTGGGCGACCGCCAGGAAGAAATTCTCGACCTGCTGGTGCGCCAGCAGAAAGCCGTGCTGATCGACCCCGTCGAACGCCAGACCGAATTGCAGGACTGAGGATGACCCTTATGCACCCACACATGATCAAACTGCTGAGCCTCTCGGGTCTGACCCTCGGCCTGCTGGCGGCCAGCCAGGGCGTACGCGCCGATGAAGTCAAAGCGCCTACCTTCACCGCCGAACCGTGCTGCAGCCTGTGCCCGGCCGCCCATGACGCGAAGAACTACACCACGCGCTACCAGCAGAACTTCACCACCCTGGTGCAAGCCCAGGGCGACTGGCTGTTCCGTACCCAGGAAGACCTGCGCACCGAGTTCGACACCACCCCGGCCGGCTACAAGCGCATGCAGCAGTTGCACGATGCGTTCAAGAGCAAGGGCGTGGAACTGGTGGTGGTCTACCAGCCAACCCGTGGCCTGGTGAACCGCAACAAGCTCAACCCCGAGGAAAAGGCCAAGTACGATTTCGACAAGGCCCTGACCAACTACAAGACCATGCTCGGTCGTTTCGCCAAGATGGGCTACGTGGTACCAGACCTGTCGCCGCTGACCAACGAGCAGTTGCCGGATGAGTTACCGGCCCACGATTTCTACTTCCGTGGCGACCAGCACTGGACCCCATACGGCGCCCAGCGCACCGCGAAAATCGTCGCCGCCAAGGTCAAGCAGATGCCGGAATATGCCGAGATTCCCAAGCGTGAATTCGAGACCAAGCGCTCGGGCCGCATGGGCAAGACCGGCACCCTGCACAACATGGCCGGGCAACTGTGCGGCACCAGCTATGCGATCCAGTACATGGACCAGTTCACCACCGAGCCCAAGGGCGAAGCCGGTGACGGCGACCTGTTCGGCGATTCGGGCAACCCGCAGATCACCCTGGTGGGCACCAGCCACAGCGGCAAGAACTACAACTTCGCCGGTTTCCTCGAAGAAGAAATCGGTGCCGACATCCTCAACGTCGCCTTCCCCGGCGGTGGCCTGGAAGGTTCGATGCTGCAGTACCTGGGCAGCGACGAGTTCCAGAAGACCCCACCGAAGATCCTGATCTGGGAATTCTCGCCGCTGTACCGTCTCGACCAGGAAACCATCTACCGCCAGATGATGGCGCTGCTGGACAACGGCTGCGAAGGCAAGACCGCGCAGATGTCGGCCAGCACCACGCTCAAACCGGGCAAAAACGAACTGATGGTCAACAGCGCGAACAAAGACCTGCGCAACGCCAACCATCAGGTCGATATCCGCTTCGCCGATCCGTCGGTGAAAACCTTGCAAGCCACCCTCTGGTACATGAACGGGCGCCACGAGGACATCAAGATCGAGAAACCCGAGACATCCGATACAGACGGGCGTTTCGCCTTTGAACTGCGCACCGATGAAGACTGGGCCTCGCAGAACTTGCTGGCCGTGGAAGTGCAGGGCCCCGAAGCGGGCGCTGCGGCGCAGAAGGTTGAAGCGAAAATTTGCACACGCAACGTATTCCCAAGCGGTGGTCAGCAGACCGCCCAACTCGGGAAGTGAGGTTACTTATGCAAAAGTTATTGCTCCCTACCCTGCTGGGCCTGGCCGTGTTTGCCGGCTCCGTGAATGCGGCCGCGCCGTTGCGCCCGCCTCAGGGCTATTTCGCACCGATCGAAGCGTTCAAGACCGGCGACTTCAAGAATGATTGCGACAGCATGCCAACGCCCTACACCGGGCCATTGCAGTTTCGCAGCAAGTACGAAGGCTCCGACAAGGCCCGTTCGACCCTGAATGTGCAGTCGGAAAAAGCCTTTCGCGACAGCACCGCCGACATCACCAAGCTGGAAAAAGACACCAGCAAGCGCGTGATGCAGTTCATGCGTGACGGTCGCCCGCAGCAGCTCGAATGCACGCTCAACTGGCTGGTGTCATGGGCCAAGGCGGATGCGTTGATGTCCAAGGACTTCAACCACACCGGCAAATCCATGCGCAAATGGGCATTGGGCAGCATGGCCTCGGCCTATGTGCGCTTGAAGTTCTCCGAGTCGCAGCCGCTGGCCAAGCACCCGCAGGAAGCCCAGCAAATCGAAGCCTGGTTCAACAAGCTGGCCGACCAGGTGGTGAGCGACTGGGACAACCTGCCCCTGGAAAAAACCAACAACCACTCCTACTGGGCAGCCTGGTCGGTGATGGCAACATCCATCGCTACCAACCGCCGCGACCTGTTTGACTGGGCGGTGAAGGAATACAAGGTCGGCGTGAACCAGGTCGATGACCAGGGTTTCTTGCCGAACGAATTGAAGCGCCAGCAACGCGCCCTGTCGTACCACAACTACGCGCTGCCGCCGCTGTCGATGATCGCCAGCTTTGCCCTGGTCAACGGCGTGGACCTGCGCCAGGAAAACAACAGCGCGCTCAAGCGCCTGGGCGACAAGGTGCTGGCGGGGGTGAAAGACCCGGACATCTTCGAGCAGAAGAACGGCAAAGAGCAGGACATGAAGGACCTCAAGGAAGACATGAAATTTGCCTGGCTTGAGCCCTTCTGCACCCTCTACACCTGCGCCCCGGATGTGATCGAACGCAAGCATGGCATGCAACCGTTCAAGACCTTCCGCCTGGGCGGAGACCTGACCAAGGTCTACGACCCGGCGCATGAAAAAGGCAACAAAGGCAGCTGATACATAGCTCCCGGTTGGACTCGGTCCAACTGTGGGAGCTGGCTTGCCTGCGATAGGGGCCTGACATTCAACATTGATGTCGACTGAAACACCGCCATCGCAGGCAAGCCAGCTCCCACCGTTAACCCGGTTCCTTCAGTGAAATTGCAATACAGCCTCCCCCGAAATCGTGGGGGGGTTTGGGGGGGCTCTGGCCCTTGACTGTTGGTTAAACATGGAGAGATCGGGATGGTTTTCTCGTCCAATGTGTTCCTGTTTCTGTTCTTGCCGATCTTCCTCGGCTTGTACTATTTGAGCGGGCAACGCTATCGCAATCTGCTGCTGCTGATTGCCAGCTACGTGTTCTACGCCTGGTGGCGAGTGGACTTCCTGGCGCTGTTCGCGGCCGTCACGCTGTGGAACTACTGGATCGGCCTCAAGGTCGGTGCCGCCGGTGTGCGCACCAAGCCGGCGCAGCGCTGGCTGTTGCTCGGGGTGGCGGTCGACCTGTGCATCCTCGGCTATTTCAAGTACGCCAACTTCGGCGTCGACAGCATCAATGTGATGATGAAGTCCGCGGGCCTGGAGCCGTTCATCCTCACCCACGTGTTGTTGCCGATCGGGATCTCGTTCTACATCTTCGAGTCCATCAGCTACATCATCGACGTGTACCGTGGAGACACCCCGGCGACCCGCAACCTCATCGACTTCGCAGCGTTCGTGGCGATCTTCCCGCACCTGATCGCCGGTCCCGTGCTGCGCTTTCGCGACCTGGCCGACCAGTTCAACAACCGCACCCACACCCTGGATAAATTCTCCGAGGGCTGCACGCGGTTCATGCAGGGTTTCATCAAGAAGGTCTTTATTGCCGACACCCTGGCGGTGGTGGCCGACCATTGCTTCGCCCTGCAAAACCCCACCACAGGCGATGCCTGGCTCGGCGCGCTGGCCTACACCGCGCAGTTGTACTTCGACTTCTCCGGCTACAGCGACATGGCCATTGGCTTGGGCTTGATGATGGGTTTCCGCTTCATGGAAAACTTCAAGCAGCCCTACATCAGTCAGTCGATCACCGAGTTCTGGCGGCGCTGGCACATCAGCCTGTCCACCTGGCTGCGTGACTACCTGTACATCACCCTGGGCGGCAACCGCAAAGGCACCCTGACGACTTACCGCAACCTGTTCCTTACCATGCTGCTCGGTGGCCTGTGGCACGGCGCCAACATCACCTACATCGTGTGGGGCGCCTGGCACGGCATGTGGCTGGCGATTGAAAAAGCCATCGGCCTGAACACCGCGCCGCGCAGTTTCAATGTGCTGCGCTGGGCCTTTACCTTCCTGCTGGTGGTAATGGGCTGGGTGATTTTCCGCGCCGAAAACCTGCACGTTGCCGGGCGTATGTACGGTGCGATGTTCAGCTTCAGCGAGTGGTCACTGTCGGAACTCAACCGCGCCAACCTTACCGGCCTGCAAGTGGCAACCCTGGTGGTGGCCTACGCAACGCTGGCGTTTTTCGGTCTGCGCGACTTCTACACCAACCGCCCTGCCGACAAGTCCAAGCCAGCCGACCCGAGCCTGATCAAGGCCGTACCCGGCGATAACCCTGGCAGCATCCACGAGCCCGGTTTCAGCGTGGGCCGTGACGCTGCCGTGCAACCGGCTTACTGGACCGCTGACTGGCCACGCTACGCCATGCGCGCTGCGGTGCTACTGCTGTTCGTGGCGTCGATCCTGAAACTGTCGGCGCAGAGTTTCTCGCCGTTCCTTTACTTCCAATTCTGAGGGAGCCGACCATGACCCGTTCATTACGCGTCCTCTACATAAGCCTGTTCCTGGTGCTGTTGCTGGCACTGGGCGCCTGGTCGCTGCGCAGTTTCTTCGGCTTCAGCACCAACGCCGATGCCACGGTGCTTAACGGTCGCTGGACCAAAGCCGTCGAGACTCACTACGACGACGAGTTCCCGATCAAGCGCCTGGGCACCAACCTGTGGGCAGCGCTGGACTACAAGCTGTTCAATGAAGGCCGCCCTGGCGTGGTGCTGGGCCGTGATCACTGGTTGTACAGCGACGAGGAATTCAACCCCGCCGTCAACGAAGACCAGAACCTGCAAGGCAACTACGCGCTGGTCGAAGGCGTACGCCAGAAGCTCAAGGCCCAGGGCATCCAACTGGTGATGGCGATCGTGCCGGCCAAGGTGCGCCTGTATCCGGAGCATCTGGGTGAAGTGAAACCGGCCAGCGTGCACGCCAACCTGTACCAGGACTTCCACGCCCGCGTGGCGGCAGACAACATCCCGGCGCCAGACCTGCTCGGCCCGCTGCAACAGGCCAAGCTCGCCGGCAAGCAAGTGTTCCTGCGTACCGATACCCACTGGACCCCGGACGGTGCAGAAATTGCTGCCAAGCAATTGGCCAAGGCGATTGCCGACAAGACCCCACTGAGCGGCGAGCCGCAGCGCTTTGTCACCGAGGCCGAGAAAACCGAGCCGCATAAAGGCGACCTGCGTTTGTTCCTGCCCCTGGACCCGCTGTTCGAAAACCTGATGCCACCTAAAGAGCCGCTGGAAAAACGCGTCACCCACCTGGCCGAAGAGAAAGGTGATGACGCGCTGTTCAGCGACAGCGAAACCCCGGTGGCACTGGTCGGCACCAGCTACAGCGCCAACCCCAACTGGAACTTCGTCGGTGCGCTCAAGCAAGCCTTGCACAGCGACGTGGTTAGCTACGCCGAAGACGGCCATGGCCCGATCCTGCCGATGCTCAGCTACCTCAAAAGTGATGACTTCAAGAACAGCCCGCCCCAGGTGCTGATCTGGGAATTCCCCGAACGCTATCTGCCCGTCAACAACGAAATCGGTGATGCCGACCCAGCCTGGGTTGCGCAGCTTAAACAAGCCGGTTCGCGCCAACAGAACATGGCAATCAACACATCTAAATCCGAGACGCCCGACCGGGCGCAAAACTGAAAGAGAGGTAACTCACAATGACTTTCACTACTACTCCTCGTCGTCTCGCTAAAACCCTGGCTATCGCAGCGGGCTTGAGCTTCGTATCCCTGTCGGCCTTCGCTGCCGGTGATGCCGCCCTGTACGGCCCGACCGCACCAAAAGGCTCCAGCTTTGTACGTATCTACAACGCCAGCAACCAAGAAGTCAGCGCCACCGTCGGCAGCACCAACCTCAGCGACGTTGCGCCACTGGCCAGCAGCGACTTCAGCTTCATGCCGGGCGGTGACTACAGCGCCAAGGTCGGCAGCCAGACCCTGCCGGTCAAGCTGGCTGCCGACCACTACTACACCCTGGTCAACAGTGGCAGCGGCCAGCCGCAGTTGATTGAAGAGCCCCCGTTCAAGAACAAGCAGAAATCCCTGGTGCGCGTGCAGAACCTCAGCGACAAGGCCCTGACCCTGAAAACCGCCGATGGCAAGACCGATGTGGTCAAGTCGGTGGCTGCCAAGGGCCGTGGCGAACGTGAGATCAACCCGGTGAAAGTGAGCCTGGCGTTGTATGACGGTGACAAGAAAGTCGGCGATGTGAAGCCGGTTGCGTTGGAACGCGGTGAAGCGGCGGTGCTGTATGTCACCGGCTCAGGTTCAAGCCTGTCGCCAGTGTGGGTGAAACGCCCGGTATCGACCCGCTGATTATTTCCCTGAGTTGACACGCCCCCTTGTGGGAGCTGGCTTGCCTGCGATGGCGGTCTTGAAGGCGCCATCGCAGGCAAGCCAGCTCCCACACTGAACGGGTTTCAGCTCAGGACCGAGACAAAAACAAGAGTGAAACGACAAACCTTCGTAGCTCTGACCCAAACTGATTCAAGGAGAAACACCCATGATCCCAGTAATCCTTTCCGGTGGTAGCGGCTCACGTCTTTGGCCGCTTTCCCGTAAACAGTTCCCCAAGCAGTTCCTGGCCCTGACTGGCGAGCACACCTTGTTCCAGCAAACCCTGGAGCGCCTGGTGTTCGAAGGCATGGACGCCCCCATCGTGGTCTGCAACAAAGACCACCGTTTCATCGTCAATGAGCAACTGAGCGCACGCAAGCTCGAGTGCCAGCGCATCCTGATGGAACCTTTCGGCCGCAACACTGCGCCGGCCGTGGCCCTGACCGCAATGATGCTGGTCAACGAAGGCCGTGACGAGCTGATGCTGGTACTGCCCGCCGACCACGTGATCGACGACCAGAAAGCCCTGCAACGCGCACTGGCCCTGGCCACCGTGGCCGCTGAGCGTGGCGAGATGGTGCTGTTCGGCGTGCCGGCCACCCGGCCGGAAACCGGCTACGGCTACATCAAGTCCACCAACGACTCGCTGCTGCCTGAAGGCGTGAGCCGCGTGCAGCAGTTCGTGGAGAAACCCGATGAAAAACGTGCAATCGAGTTCGTCAAAAGCGGTGGCTACTTCTGGAACAGCGGCATGTTCCTGTTCCGCGCCAGCCGCTTCCTCGAAGAGCTGAAAAAGCACGACCCGGATATCTACGACACCTGCGTGCTGACCCTGGAACGCAGCGAGCAGACCGCCGACACCGTGACCTTTGACGACTCCACGTTCGCGTGCTGCCCGGACAACTCCATCGACTACGCCGTGATGGAAAAAACCCAGCGCGCCTGCGTAGTCCCGCTGGCAGCCGGTTGGAGCGACGTGGGCTGCTGGGCTTCGCTGTGGGCGGTCAACGATAAAGACGCCAACGGTAACGTGAGCAAAGGCGATGTAGTGATCCAGGACAGCCGCAACTGCATGGTGCATGGCAACGGCAAGCTGGTGTCGGTGATCGGCCTGGACAACATCGTGGTGGTGGAAACCAAGGACGCGATGATGATTGCCCACAAGGACAAGGTCCAGGGCGTCAAGCAGATGGTCAACACCCTCAACGAACAAGGCCGCAGCGAAACCCAGAACCACTGCGAAGTCTACCGTCCTTGGGGCTCTTATGACTCGGTGGACATGGGCGGACGCTTCCAGGTCAAGCACATCTCGGTCAAGCCGGGCGCGTGCCTGTCGCTGCAGATGCACCACCACCGCGCCGAACACTGGATCGTGGTCAGCGGCACCGCCGAAGTCACCTGTGACGACAACGTGTTCCTGCTCTGCGAAAACCAGTCCACCTACATCCCGATCGCCTCGGTGCACCGCCTGCGCAACCCGGGCAAGATCCCGTTGGAGATCATCGAAGTGCAATCGGGCAGTTACCTGGGCGAGGACGACATCGAACGCTTCGAAGATATCTACGGCCGCTCGACGCCGATTGAGCGTGGCGTATCGGTGAAAACTATCGCGCAGTAAAACAGTCGTACAAGAAGCCCTCGCCCAGCCCATTGCGTCCCCTATCCGCAGTGGGTTGGGTGGGGGCTTTTCGGTTCAATGACCATCAAAACAGACAGACAGCCCCTCGCAGGGTGTCAGGCCTGTTTTTAACGAACCCAGTTACGCGGTGCAAACGCGTTGTAATTGCCGTCCTCCTTGGGTTCAGCATTTTTATACGTGTTCTTGCCGATTTTCTCCGCCGCTTTACCCCCCCACATCAGCGCCGAACCTGCGACTTTCGAGGAAAGGCCACCTGAGCTTGCCATCTTCTTGCCGGCCACCTTCGCCATCCCGCCAACGAACGTCAACGCGGCCCCATAGGCTTTGTCTTTCGAACTGTCGGTGCTATGAAGTACTGAGGATGGCAAAACATGCGAACGAATTGTATCGCCGAGGCCTTGCAGCACAGTTTGCCGCAAGCTCGTAAGCCCCATACTTTGCATACGCGGCCCCGAGCGCGATTCGAGGGGGGCGGCACTCGCTTGCACGTGTCCTGCCTGGCTGGAGGCCTCCGCTGGTGCGGACACGCTGAGAGGGGTGGACAGGCTTACAGCGGCGTCTGAAATATTCATAAAAAACTCACATTGTATAAGTGCAACGTTGGGTTCCGTCGTTGATCAACCAAGCCTCCTTGCGCAAACTGTGTGGCAAGTTATTCAAACCGGTTCCCACATCGTCGGGTGCAATGACCTACGTTGACCCTTGCCCTCATCTTGCCGATCCTTGCGCCTACCATGACGCATTCGTGATGAGGTTTGACGGCCTCAGAGATTCATAGGATCCCTTCTTTTTCAGAAGATCCATGTCAGCTATGAGTGGGTTGGGTGGGGGCTTTTTATTTGGGCTTTGCGGTGCCTGTTCAGTCTTCTTCGGCAGCCCTTTTCACAGCTTGACGACCCCCATAGATTACGGAAAAACTTTGTGGGCTCATGATGTCGGCAGACAGCACACCACTGATCCATCGCTAGTGGCGGGAACGCTTTTACTGAGTGCAAACACCCTTTATTGATTAAAAAATTATTGCTCTGCTTTAACTACTATAGGGTTGTTGGATCGATTAAAAAAGATTCGTTGTTGAAAGCCATGAGTCTCTCTTATTTCGTTCAATATCTGCTGAACCGGATTGTAGCGAACATCCAGATGGGCAAACCCTACTGAAACCATAAATGTACGGTCTTTATTTACACTCGCCTCAACCCCGACTTTTTCCGCCAGATACGGGTTAATGAATTCATCCCTCCAAACCGACGAGGTGATAGTTCTTAATCGCTCAACGGTACTCTCGGGATAACCTTCCGGCTTTGTAAAGTCTGAAATAACCAATGAAAACTCCTTGGCTAACTCTTCAGCCTGCATAAATAACTGGCTGGTAACTTTCGCTCCAAGCATCTCGACATCATCCAAAACCGCGCCCGACGAGATTACACTCGACTCAGAATGATCCATCGCGATGATAAAGAGCTCTAGCATCGAAGTCGAGAGTTCTTCTGGTTCCCACCCAATCACCGCGCTTTTATTTTTGTCGATAAATTCAGGAATGAATTTTTCAACCTTAATGGCTGCGTCAGTTGGAGTGGCTTCCACATACAAACTTAGCGCACCGATTCTGTTTGCAGCCATTACATCAGGTATATCCGAGGCGTAAGCAAATGAGGGACTGGCGTGGCCATCCCCCGAGAATATGATCTTAGGTGTCCCATCGCTAAACGCAGCTCTCAGTTCATTATCACTTAACGCCCGCTCTTGACCATCAACATAGGTAAACCACACGGTGGGTGAAAGCCCAAGGATATCTGTGAACGTCACTGGGTTATTGCGCACCATCTCATAGCGATTAAGCCCATCCACTTCACCTGCAGGGTCGGGATTACTCCATCGCTGTAACCACGGCACGTAGTACCTGAACCCATAGTAATAAAGCCCCGTCGCATCCCGCTCCTTGCCCGAATAACGCAACGTGCGATAACTCTCTTCGCTCGAATCACCCTTCTGCGTGAAGGCCGTCGTACCAAACGGATGATACGTCTCGCGACTGATGATCCGCGCTTCACTGTCCAGTTCCAGCGAACAAGAGCCCAGATGATCGCTAAGGGTGTAACGGTATTGATCATTCGCCAGTTGCTGCGGCGCCGCGCCTTCCCAATGCAACACCTGCACCGTGGTGCGGCCGGCCTGGACGGTGACGACGTGCAGTTTCTCGCCATCCCCATCGCGCGTTTCCAGCCCTGGTAGATATCGGGTCTCACTGACCAAGGTGCGGGCGTTGGTTTGCGTCGTGCGCACCTTGCGCTGGCGCATGCCGTCGGCACCGTAGACATAGCGCTCGGTGTCATCCAGGCACAACGTTCGCTCTACGGTATGCACGTGGCTCAGTTGATTACGTACATCCCAATTGAGTGTGCGGCCCCGATCCAACACCAACAGGTTGCCGTTGGCATCGAAGCCTTCGGAGATCTCCGCTTCGGTCGGTGGTCTCCCCTCCACCTCAGGCAGGCAGCGATTACTGTGCTTGGCCGCCGTCAACACACGCCCATGTTGCTGTGGGCCGTGGTGGATCAGCTCGAGCAAATTGCCGCCAGCGTCGTAGCGATAGGTTTGACGATAGTTAGCCACGGCAGCCGGATCCTCGAGATGAGCAGGCCCGCGATTAGCGCTGCCGGCCTCCCAGCCGGTGGCTTCGATCAACTGGTAAAGACTGTCGTAGGTATAGCGGTTGATCGGCTCGATGCGTTGGTTGGCAAAGAAGCGCACCGGCAGTGCCTTGTCTTCAAGGCTAAGGATATTGCCCACCGGGTCATAGACGTAGTGCAAATCCTGTAGCGGTTCGTCGCTAGGCCCGGCAGCGCTCAGACGGTTCAATCGCCCGTCTTTCGGGCAGTAATCAAACCGACTGGTGACCTGGTTGCCTGCCGTTTGCTGTTCTATCTGTCCTTGAGCGTTGTAGTGAATGTCATGTACCAGCCGCTGCGGGGCGGTCGCGTTTTTCAGCTGCAGCCAGGCCTCGCGCAATCGGCCGTCGATGGTGTGAGTGAAACGCTGCCGATTGCCCCGCGCATCGGTTTGCTCCAGCACATCGCCCAACGGGTTGAGCAGCAAAGCGCTGCGAGCACCGGCTGCTTGTTCAAGCAAATCATCTCTCTCATCAAGGGGCAGTGGCCAATCAGGCATATCCAGGCTTTGCAGATAACGCTGGGTTTGCGCTATCGGCTCGCCAGCTACCCCGTAGTAGTCGAAATGACGAGTACCGGCCGGGTCATCTTGGCGCACCACCCGCCCACATTGATTACGTTCAGCCGCAGTCGGCTCAGCCATCCCGTATGCAAAGCGCTCGGTGCAGGCTGAATTTTCAATAATCGCCACAGGTCGCAGTAGCGCATCGAATACTACGCGGCGTTGACTACCGCGCCCATTCCAGAACTGCACACCCTGCCCAGCCTCACCGAACAGTTGAACATCCCAACCCGCATCGACGCTTTGAATCAACAATACTTGGCCGCCAAGCGAGTGAAGGATATTCAGGTTGGCAGGCACCTGCGGGTCGTCTTTTTGCACCGACTGCAGACGCGGGTCCCAGCGCGCTGTCGCTCTGCCTACCGCGTCATGCGCAGTGCGGTCGATGTGTGCCTGTGCCGCTTGGCCGGCAGTCGATCGTAAATACTTCACCGAGCGAACGGGTAGACTTCTCGGATCGGTAACAGTCAATGTGGGGGTATGGCTATTCAAGCTGAGCATGGCTGAGTCTCTCTACTTGAGGATTGCCGACATAAAATTCATTTCACACCGGCCATCTCCGTTCGAAGTTCGTGGTTAATAGCGCTCATGGGGATTTTATTTCCAAGAGTTTGCACTACCTACCTTAATGAAGCGTCTAAGCGGCATCTTTTCATTTCTACGATCATTAAAGCCCTGAACGTCGCCTCCCGACTCGACCAATATAGCCTGACGAACGATATCATTGGCCTCACTATCATATTCTCTTATGATCGAGCTAAACACCTTTGGACCCACCATCGAACTCATCAACTTTATTCGCTCAGGTGTTTCCAACTCGAGTATCCCGGCTCCGATGCGACCGTGACTATCCGTATACTCTTCAGACTTAACAACTTCTTTATAACGCACGACCATTTCTTTCTCGATATGCTTCAGTGTTTTGTTTCCAGCATGCGCGGCAAACGAGCTATTGTTTATCAGCACCGCATTTCTGGAGCCCCTATTTTCCCAAGGCACCCAAACAGGTGAGTTTGTGATTATTTCGTCGGGTCTTGCATAAAGCGTCGTATCGCCCAGGCGCTCGTGCCCTTCACTCTCAGCACCGAGATACTGGTCATCGACATCGGAGTAGAGCCCTCCTTTCTTGCGAACCAAATAGGGCCGTAGCGTATCCACCGCAAACGCAAAGTTTTTTGGATCTCCCGACCTGAAGTCTTTATAAATAGCCCCCACTGGACTTTTTTTGAATTTCCTGAAGAGTTTCTCCTCTCTCAAATAGACAACATTATGAACTTTAAGATCCTGTAGGACATTCGCAAATGCATCCTCGTTACCTGACTCAAGATAAAGATGAACTTTATACCCGCTCGCCTGCTCAACAGTATTATTAATATTGCTGACATGCGCCGCCAACGCTTCCGCTGACTCGCCCACCCATATCAAGTGGATATCTTTATTCACCGGCTCGCGTTTCTCACCCACAGCGTCTCGATAACCAATGGGATTACCGCCTAGAAAGGCGAATACATTTAAACCATCACTGACACCCACGGGGTCCGGGTTAATCCAGCGCTGAAACCTGGGCATGTAATAGCGCAGACCGTAATAATAAAGGCCGGTCGCATCCCGCTCCTTACCCGAATAACGCAACGTGCGATAACTCTGCTCGCTCGAGTCTCCCCTCTCAGTGAACGCCGTACTGCCAAACGGATGATAAGTCTCGCGGCTGATGATCCGCGCTTCACTGTCCAGCTCCAGCGAGCAGGACCCCAAATGATCGTTCAGGTTGTAGCGGTATTGATCATTGGCCAGTTGACGCGGCACCGCGCCCTCCCAGTGCAACACCTGCACCGTGGTGCGGCCGGCCTGAACAGTGACGACATACAGTTTTTCGTCATCAATCGTGCGGGTTTCCAGACCGGGTAAATAGCACGTCTCGCTGATCACCGTGCGGGCGTTGGTTTGCGTCGTGCGCACCTTGCGCTGACGCATGCCGTCGGCACCGTAGACGTAGCGCTCGGTGTCATCCAGGCACAACGTTCGCTCTACGGTATGCACGTGGCTCAGTTGATTACGTACATCCCAACTCAGTTTTCGGCCCCGGTCCAACATCAACAGGTTGCCGCTGGCATCGAAGCCTTCGGAGATCTCCGCTTCGGTCGGTGGCCTCCCGCCCACCTCGGGCAGGCAGCGATTACTGTGCTTGGCCGCCGTCAACACACGCCCATGTTGCTGTGGGCCGTGGTGGATCAGCTCGAGCAAATTGCCGCCAGCGTCGTAGCGATAGGTTTGACGATAGTTAGCCACGG
>NZ_JAENSV010000015.1:0-140831 GCF_016613265.1 Pseudomonas sp. MF6751 | reverse complement strand
CAACTCAAGCCCTGGTCATCATCGCCCGCAAGTTAGCGCGTATCGCCTTTTCGCTCATGAAAAACCAGAGCGAGTACCAATCAAAAGCGGGTTTAGGGGCTTCCCCCCAACCATAGAATCTCCCACAGTTGAATGGGTTAGCAAAACAAAGTTGTTACAGGCCCACCACATCCTCCGCCTGCAAGCCCTTCTCGCCCGTCACCACGGCGTACTCCACCTGCTGGCCTTCGGCCAACGAACGGTGGCCTTCACCGCGAATGGCGCGGTAGTGCACAAACACATCCTTGCCATCCTCACGCTGGATAAAGCCGTAGCCCTTTGCATCGTTGAACCACTTCACATTCCCGGTTTCGCGCGTTGACATCTGTTCACTCCCACTGGTTTTTTATTGTTGAGTCGCTCGCATTGAACTGCCGAGTATAAGACAGGCTCAAAAACCATCAACTCAACTTTACATCGCTGCTTTTTTGCCGATTTTCGGCGAATACGGCACACTACCCGCCCGAGCGCCTGCTCGGTTTTTTCCACTTGAAGCAGCTCGCCTATGACCCGCTCCCCGTTCCGCCGTCTGGTGTTTGGCACCTTGCGCCGACTGTTGTACCTCTGGGTTCGCTCAGAGACGATCAACCAGTCGTCCCTAACCCTCAACCTGGACCGCAGCCGGCCGGTTTTCTACGTCCTGCAATCCCCCTCCCTCACCGAGTTGGCGGTGGTCGATGCCGAGTGCACCAAGGCTGGCCTGCCACGTCCGGTGCTGCCGGTGTCGGTGGGGCCGTTGATGGAGCCTGCGGCGTTCTTCTACCTCACGCCGGATCCGGATTGGCTCGGCCGCCAGGACAAGCGCGGTGCGCCGCCCACCCTGACGCGCCTGGTCAACACCCTCACCGAACACGCCGAAGAGAATGCACAAATCATTCCGGTCAGTGTGTTCTGGGGCCAATCCCCCGAAAGCGAGTCCAGCCCGTGGAAGCTGTTGTTCGCCGACAGCTGGGCGGTCACCGGGCGTCTACGCCGGTTGTTGAGCATCCTGATCCTGGGGCGCAAGACTCGCGTGCAATTCTCCGCGCCTATCAACCTGCGTGAATTGATCGAGCACAATAAAGGCCACGAACGCACCGTACGCATGGCCCAGCGCATCCTGCGTGTGCACTTGCGTAACCTGAAGACGGCAGTGATCGGCCCCGACCTGTCCCACCGGCGTAATCTGGTCAAGGGCCTGGTCAATATGCCGCTGGTACGCCAAGCCATTGCGGATGAAGCCGAACGCGAAAAGATCGCCCCGGAAAAAGCCAAGGCCCTGGCCCTGCGCTATGGCAACGAGATTGCCTCGGATTACACCTACACCGCGATCCGCTTCCTGGAAGTGGTATTGAGCTGGTTCTGGAACAAGATCTACGACGGTATCAAGGTCAATAACATCGAGGGCGTGCAAAAGGTGGCCCAAGGCTACGAGGTGATCTACGTGCCTTGCCACCGCAGCCACATCGACTATCTGCTGCTGTCCTACCTGCTGTTCAAGAACGGCCTGACCCCGCCGCACATCGCCGCCGGCATCAACCTCAACATGCCGGTGATCGGCAGCCTGCTGCGCCGTGGCGGTGCGTTTTTCATGCGCCGCACCTTCAAGGGCAACCCTTTGTACACCTCGGTGTTCAACGAATACCTGCACACCCTGTTTACCAAGGGTTTCCCGGTGGAATACTTCGTCGAAGGCGGCCGCTCGCGCACCGGGCGCATGCTGCAACCGAAAACCGGCATGCTGGCGATCACCTTGCGCAGCTTCCTGCGTTCCTCGCGCATGCCCATCGTGTTCGTGCCGGTGTATATCGGCTATGAGCGCGTGCTCGAAGGCCGCACTTACCTGGGCGAACTGCGTGGCGCGAGCAAGAAGAAAGAGTCGATCTTCGATATTTTCAAAGTGGTCGGCGCGCTCAAGCAGCGCTTCGGCCAAGTGGCGGTCAACTTCGGTGAGCCGATCAAGCTGGCGGAGTTCCTCGACGCCGAGCAACCGGACTGGCGCGCCCAGGAACTGGGGCCGAACTACAAACCGGCCTGGCTCAACGAAACCACCAATCGCCTCGGCGAACAGGTGGCGCGCCACTTGAACGAAGCCGCTGCGGTGAACCCGGTGAACCTGGTGGCGCTGGCCCTGCTGTCCACCACCCGCCTGGCCCTGGATGAACAGGCCATGGCCCGCCAGCTGGACCTGTACCTGGCGCTGTTGCGTCGTGTGCCCTACTCGCCCCATACCACTTTGCCGGAGGGCGATGGCCTGGCGCTGATCAAGCACGTCAAGGACATGAACCTGTTGTCCGAACAGAGCGACGCCCTGGGCAAAATCGTTTATCTGGATGAGCAGAATGCCGTCCTGATGACCTACTACCGCAACAATGTGCTGCACATCTTCGCCCTGCCAGCGTTGCTGGCGAGCTTCTTCCAGAGCAGTTCGCGCATGACCCGCGAACAGATCCTGCGCTACACCCATGCGCTCTACCCGTACCTGCAATCGGAGCTGTTTATCCGGTGGTCGCTGGAGGAGTTGGACACCGTGGTCGACCAGTGGCTGGACGCGTTTGTCGAGCAAGGCCTGTTGCGTTTTGAAAACGCCGTGTACCTGCGCCCTGCGCCAAGTTCGCGACAGTTTGTGCTGTTGACGCTGTTGTCCAAGAGCATCGCCCAGACCCTGCAACGTTTCTACATGGCGATCTCGTTACTGCTCAACAGCGGCCAGAACAGCATCAGCGCCGAAGAACTGGAAGACCTGTGTACGATCATGGCCCAACGCCTGTCGATCCTGCACGGCCTCAACGCTCCGGAATTCTTCGACAAGAGTCTTTTCCGACATTTTATCCAGACGTTGCTGGAGCAAGATGTGCTGCGCCGCGATGAAGCCGGCAAGCTGGGCTATCACGACCTGCTCGGCGAACTGGCCGAAGGCGCCGCCAAACGCGTACTGCCGGCGGATATTCGCCTGTCGATCCGCCAGGTTGCCTTGCACCGCGTGGACGGCGCAGCCGAGGCTGCGGCCGAACCGGTTGCCGTCAACCCTGAAGCATAGCGCTAGACTGAATGAGGCGCCGGGCGGATTCCGGCGCCGTTGAAAAGGAGCCGCACCTTGAAAAAACTCATCCTCCTGGGCCTGACCGCCCTGCTCGGAGCCTGCCACTCGATGACCCCAACCCCGAAGGCCAGCCTCGACGGCGAAGTGTTCTACCTGCAACGCATCGCCCTGCCGCCAGCCGCCACCTTGAGCGTCAGCCTGCAGGACGTGTCTCTGATGGACGCCCCGGCCGTGACCCTCGCCGAACAGAAAGGGCCGGTCAAAGGCCAGGTGCCGCTGCCGTTTCACCTGAGCTATGACCCGGCCCAGGTTAAGCCAGGCCACACATACTCGGTCAGCGCTCGCATCGAGCTGGACGGCAAGCTACTGTTTATCACCACGGAGCGGCACACCGTGCAGCTCAACGGCCAGGACCCACAACCGCTGCGCCTGCGCGTGGATGCGGCTGCACACTGATCATTCCCACTTCATAAGGAAGCGCCCATGCTCCGCAAATCTCTTCGCCTCACCGTCCTGTGTGCTGGCTTACTGTTCGGCGCCAACGCCATGGCCCTGGATCTCGGCAGCCTGTCCCAGGGTGACGCCAGCGGCGGCCTCAAGGATGCCTTGACCCAAGGTGCACAGATTGCTGTGAAACAACTCGGGACGCCCGGTGGTTTCAGCAACAACCCGGACGTGAAGATCGGCCTGCCGGGCAAACTCGGCAAAGTCGCCGACAAGTTGAAAATGTTCGGCATGGGTGACCAGGTCACGCAGCTGGAAACCAGCATGAACAAGGCAGCGGAAACCGCCGTGACTCAGGCCCAGCCGATCCTGGTCAACGCTGTGAAGAACATGAGCGTGACCGACGCCAAGGGCATTCTCAGCGGTGGCCAGGACTCCGCCACCCAGTACCTGAACAAAAGCAGCCGTGAAGAGATTCGCGCCAAGTTCCTGCCTATCGTCAAGGCCGCCACCGACAAAGTCGGCGTGGCCCAACAGTACAACGCCCTGGCCGGCAAGGCCGCGGCCTTTGGCGCGGTGGATGCCAAGAGCGCCAACGTTGAGAACTACGTGACCGAGCAGGCCCTGGATGGTTTGTTCAAGATGATTGCGCAGCAGGAAGAAACGATTCGCAAGAATCCAGCGGCTGCGGCTACCAGCTTGGCCAAGAAGGTGTTTGGCGCGCTGTAAAACCTGCCGATCTGCCCTGCCCCCCACAAGCGCCTCGTATTCTCGAGGCGTTTGCGCAAAAAAGAGCCTCAAAGTCAGTAATTTATGGCCGCCTTCATGACAATCGTCAGCTCAACGGTTTTTATGTAGCAACACTTCGCAGGGGGCTCGGGATTGCAATACTCAGCAGGGTTGGGTTTGCACTCCTCAGGAGGCTTGGGCTTGTAATACTCAGGGGGGTTGGTTTCGCAATCCTCAGGAGGCTTGGGTTTGCAATACTCAGGGGGCCTGGGTTTGCATTCCTCAGGAGGCTTGGGTCTGAAACTCTCAAGGGGCTTGGGTTTGCAATACCCAGGGCGCTTGGGCTTACAACGTTCAGGAGGGCTGGGTTTACACTTTTCAGGAGGTTTTGGCCTGCTGGGCGGACGCAGAAAAGCCTTCAAACTAGCTATACACATGGCGAACTCCTTAAATTCATTCCAATCACTACTGTTTCTGCCGACGAGCAAGAGCAGTAGGTACCTGCCAACCAGGTAACATTGAGTGGCAATCAATAAGGAAAGGTTCCTAGCCCCGTGTAGTGAG
This sequence comes from Pseudomonas sp. MF6751, assembly GCF_016613265.1. Lineage (NCBI taxonomy): Bacteria > Pseudomonadati > Pseudomonadota > Gammaproteobacteria > Pseudomonadales > Pseudomonadaceae > Pseudomonas > Pseudomonas sp. MF6751. The sequence goes on along the minus strand of NZ_JAENSV010000015.1, from coordinate 136,033 downwards.
CTTCCTATCTCTCACATAGGAAAATTGCTCATTCTGCCGCATGCCAACGGTGACGGGGCGCGTACTCTCTACGCCCCGACAACCGAGATGACAGCCTGATTATCCAGCGTCCTTTTTGACGCGAAACCACGCGGCATAAAGCGCCGGGAGAAAGAGCAAGGTCAATGCCGTAGCCACGATCAACCCTCCCATGATCGCCACGGCCATCGGCCCGAAGAACACACTGCGCGACAGCGGAATCATCGCCAGCACCGCCGCCAGTGCCGTCAGAACAATCGGGCGAAAGCGTCGGACCGTAGCTTCGATAATCGCCTGCCAAGGTGCCAGGCCGGCCTTGATGTCTTGCTCGATCTGGTCCACCAAAATCACCGAGTTACGCATGATCATTCCCGACAGCGCGATGGTGCCAAGCATGGCGACGAAGCCGAAGGGTTGGTGGAATACCAGCAGGAACAGGGTCACGCCTATCAGCCCCAACGGTGCGGTGAGAAAGACCATCGCCGTGCGCGAAAAGCTGCGCAGTTGCAGCATCAGCAAGGTCAGCACCACCACGATAAACAGCGGCACGCCGGCCTTCACCGAGTTTTGCCCACGCGCTGAATCTTCAACCGTGCCGCCTACTTCCAGCAGGTAGCCATCCGGCAGTTCGGCACGTACATCGGCGAGCGTCGGCAAGATCTGCTGCACGAGGGTCGCCGGCTGTTCCTTGCCATAGATATCGGCCCGCACAGTCACCGTGGGCAAGCGGTTGCGATGCCAGATGATGCCCTCTTCGAAGCCATATTCGAGGGTGGCAATTTGCGACAGCGCCACGCTTTTACCATTGTCGGTGGGCACGGCAAGGCTCGGCAGGCGCGACAGTTCGCTACGCTCATGCACTGTGCCGCGCAAGAGGATCTCGATCAATTCGTTGTCCTCACGGTACTGGCTGACGCTGGAACCGGTCAGGGAACTCTGCAGGAATTTCGCCAGGTTGGCAGTGCTCACACCGAGGGCGCGGGCACGGTCCTGGTCGATATTCAGGTACACGATTTTGCTCGGTTCTTCCCAGTCCAAGTGCACATTGACCACATGGGTATTTTCGCGAACCTTGGCCGCCACTTTGCGCGCCAGCGCGCGCACCTCTTCGATGTGCTCGCCGGTCACGCGAAACTGCACCGGGTAACCTACGGGCGGGCCGTTCTCCAGCCGTGTGACACGCGAACGCAGGTCGGGAAATTGCTCGTTGAGGGTTTCGATCAGCCAGGTGCGCAGGCTTTCTCGCTCCTCGATGGTGTTAGCCAGCACCACAAACTGGGCGAAGCTGGCAGCGGGCAATTGCTGGTCCAGTGGCAGGTAAAACCGCGGCGAACCGGTGCCCGCGTAGGCGACATAGTTGTTGATGCCGGCATGCTCCTTGAGCAACGCCTCCAGGCGTTTGACCTGTTCGGCGGTGTTGCTGAGGGAAGCGCCCTCGGCCAGTTTCAGGTCAACCATCAACTCCAGGCGACCGGAAGCCGGGAAGAACTGTTGCGGCACGAAGCGGAACAGTGCAACCGAGCCGATAAACAGCAGCAAGGTCAGCACGATCACGGTTTTACGCCGTTGCACGCACCACTCCACCAGACGTCTTACACGCTGATAGAAGGGTGTGCCGTAAGGGTCCGGGCCGTCGGTGCCGTGTTTGGCGGCGTGAATCTTCGCCAGGTCGGGCAGGAGTTTTTCCCCCAGGTACGGCACAAACACCACGGCTGCCACCCAGGAGGCCAGCAGTGCGATGGTCACCACCTGGAAGATCGAGCGGGTGTATTCCCCGGTGCTCGATTGCGCGGTGGCAATTGGCAAGAAGCCCGCCGCCGTGATCAGGGTGCCGGTGAGCATAGGGAACGCGGTACTGGTCCAGGCGAAACTCGCAGCCTTGAGCCGGTCGTAGCCCTGCTCCATTTTGATCGCCATCATTTCCACGGCGATGATCGCGTCATCTACCAACAAGCCCAGGGCCAGGACCAAGGCGCCAAGGGAAATCTTGTGCAGGCCGATGCCCAGGTAATACATGCTGGCAAAGGTCATCGCCAGTACCAGCGGAATCGTCAAGGCAACGACCATGCCGGTGCGCACACCGAGGGAGAAAAAGCTCACCAGCAAAACAATCGCCAACGCTTCAGCCAGTACCTGGACAAACTCGCCGACGCTGGTCTTTACCGCTGCTGGTTGGTCCGACACTTTGCGCAGTTCCATCCCTGCCGGAAGGTTCTTTTGCAGGCGTGCGAATTGCGCTTCAAGGGCCTTGCCCAATACGAGGATGTCGCCACCGTCGCGCATGGCCACGGCCAGGCCGATGGCATCTGCGCCCATGTAGCGCATGCGCGGTGCCGGTGGGTCGTTGAAACCTCGATGGATGTCAGCCACGTCACCGATGCGGAAAGTGCGATCCCCCACGCGTATCGGAAAGTTGCGGATCTCTTCCACCGTCTTGAAGTTGCCAGAAACGCGCAATTGCACGCGCTCGGTAGGGGTTTCAAAGAAGCCGGCGGTGGACACCGCATTTTGTTCCTGCAACGCCTGCTGTACCGCAGCCAAAGGCAAGCCGAGGGTAGCGAGCTTGAGGTTGGACAGCTCGATCCAGATCTTCTCGTCCTGTAAGCCGAGCAACTCGACCTTGCCCACATCCGGGACACGTTGCAGCTGGATCTGGATACGGTCGGCGTAGTCCTTGAGCACGGCGTAGTCGAATCCGTCGCCGGTCAGGGCGTAGATATTGCCGAACGTGGTGCCGAACTCATCGTTGAAAAACGGCCCCTGGATATCCGGCGGCAAGGTGTGGCGGATGTCGCTGATTTTCTTGCGCACCTGATACCACAGCTCGGGAATCTGCGCCGAACGCATCGAATCACGGGCAATAAAGGTGACCTGGGATTCACCGGGGCGGGAGAACGACACGATGCGTTCGTACTCACCGGTCTCCATGAGTTTTTTCTCGATTCGCTCGGTGACCTGGCGCGATACCTCCTGGGCCGTGGCCCCGGGCCAGTTGGTCTTGATCACCATGGCCTTGAAGGTAAAGGGCGGGTCTTCGCTTTGCCCCAGCTTGGTGTAGGACAAGGTGCCAACCACGGCCAGCAGGATCATCAGGAACAGTACGATCTGGCGATTACGCAACGCCCATTCGGAGAGATTGAAACCCATGGGGACTACTCCTTGGCCGCCAGATTAACCACACGGTTGGAGCGATCCACCGGGCGCACTGACTGGCCCTCATGGAGTACATGCACGCCTGCGGCAACCACCCAATCGGTGGCGGCCAACCCTTCCAGTATCGGTACGGTGTTTTCGCCAAAGGCACCAATGCGCACGGGAGTGCGTTCAAGGGTGTTGTCCGGTTGTACGCGCCAGACGTAGGACGCGCCGTTTTCGGCACTCAGGGCAGACAAGGGTACCGACAGCGCAATGACACCGTCGGCCTGGATGAAAACCCGCGCACTTTGGCCCAGTTCGGCGGGCACTTTGCCGCCGGTGAAGGCCACACGCGCGGCGAAAGTGCGGGATTTGGGATCGGCCGCGGGAGACAGCTCACGAATGCGCCCGGCAAAACGTTGCTCTGGCTGGCTCCATAACTCCACCGACACTGGCTGGCCGACCTTGAAGCGGCCAAAGCCCTGTTCAGGCAGGCTGATCGACACTTCACGCTCGCCATCGGTGGCCAGGGTGAACACGGTCTGGCCAGCGGAAACCACTTGCCCCACTTCGACGGCACGCCTGGCGACCACACCGTCCTGAGGCGCACGCAGCACGGCGTAGCCGGCCTGGTTGCTCGACACATCGAACTCGGCCTTGATCTGCTTGAGGCGTGCTTCACCGGCTCGGTAGAGGTTTTCGGAATTGTCGTACTGCGACCGACTGACCATCTGCCGGTCCATCAAGGTCTTGTAGCGATCTCGTTCCGCACGCACCAGGCTGAGATTGGCCTCTGCAGCGGCTACTTGAGCGCGGGTCGCTTCCAGTTGCAGGCGCACGTCCTGGGGGTCGAGTTCGGCCAGCGGCTGGTTGGCCTTGACCCGCTCGCCCTCCTCCACCAGGCGCTTGCTGACTTTACCGCCGATGCGAAAGGCCAGGTCCGGCTCATAACGGGCACGCACCTCACCGGGGTAGCTGTCCATCGCCTGTGCCGAAGGCTGCGGTTGCACCACCATGGCCGGACGTACGGTGGTCTGGGCCGCTTCTTCATGGCCGCACGCGGCCAACAGGAAGACCAGGCTGACAGGCAAAGCAAGGGGCAGGAAAGCGCTGCGCATGCTGAAGGACCTTTCGCAAATAGAGCTTGGAATAATTATACTGGCCGGTATGTTATTAATACCAAACTCACCAGTCCAGTATTAAAGGTGAAAATGTCCGACAATCCTCCGAACACCGCAAGCCCCGGGCGTCCCAAGGACATGGCAAAACGCCAGGCAATCCTCGAATCGGCGAAATCGCTGTTTCTGGACAAGGGTTATGCGAACACCAGCATGGACGCCGTTGCCCTGGCGGCCGGCGTATCGAAGCTCACGGTTTACAGCCACTTCACCGACAAGGAGACGCTGTTCACCGCTGCGGTGGTGGCCAAATGTGAAGAGCAGTTGCCGGTGATGTACTTCGAGCTTCCCGAAGGCATGCCCGTCGAGACGGTGTTGCTCAACATCGCACGCGGCTTTCATCGGCTGATCAACAGCGAGGAGTCGGTAAACCTGCATCGCCTGATGATGACCACCGGCAATCAGGACGTGAAACTCTCCCAGATCTTCTTCAACGCCGGCCCCATGCGCATGCTGCAAGGCATGGAGCGCCTGCTCGGCAAGATTCACCAGGGCGGCGCCCTGAGCATCGACACACCGTTCAAAGCCGCGGAGCACTTCTTTTGTCTGCTCAAGGGCACGGCGAACTTCCGCTTGTTGTATGGCTGCGGCGGACAATTGAGCGCGCAAGAGGCCGAAGAGCATGTGCAGGACGTGGTGAAGTTGTTTATGCGGGCCTATCGCAGCACGGGGCTCGACAGCACTGCATAGGCGGTAGCAACCGACGGTAACCACGATGCGAAGCGAGTCGCTCTTGATCTGCTCTTGATCTGCTCTTGATCTGCTCTTGATCTGCTTTTGATCTGCTTTTGATTTTGATCTTAAGCGCCCCGTCAAACCACGCTGGCCGGAATTCGACAGGGATTTGGGGGGTAAACCGGCAGGGATGCCGGTTTAGCCGCCCCGCGCCATGGATGGCGCGTGGCGGCGGCCCCCCAAATCACTGGCGGATTACGGGCACACCGAGCCTAAGCGAGGTGCCGAGTGGTGGGGCAAGAGCGTTTTGCTTACTTTGCCGCTTTTGCAAAGTGAGCCGCCGTCAGGGCGGAACCCTAAGTGGCCGTTACCGCAGCAATGGATATGTACTCGGTATAACTGCGTCGACTGTCAGGCCGCCATCGCAGGCAAGCCAGCTCCCACATTTGGATTGCGGCGCGCCAGGGAGATAGGCATCGGCTGTCAGGCCGTCATCGCAGGCAAGCCAGCTCCCACATTGGGATTGCGGCGCGCCAGAGAGATAGGCATCGGCTGTCAGGCCGTCTTCGCAGGCAAGCCAGCTCCCACAGTTGGATCTCGCCGCACCTGGGAGATAAGTGCTGCTGTTTGCAGCTTACGGCTTGAGCGCTTTCTTGGGATAAATGTCGTAGCGGCTGGACTTGCCATCCAGCGCATGGCTTGGCTTCGGCCCCTCAATACAAGGTGCCTTGCGCGGCCGCTTGACCACCACCCGATGGCTGGCCAAAGCCAGAGCGGCCGCAAGCAACGCCGGTGCATCCGGGTCATCGCCCACCAGCGGCCGGAACAGGCGCATTTCCTTCTTCACCAGGGCAGTTTTCTCACGGTGTGGAAACATTGGGTCCAGGTAGATCACCTGAGGCGGCTCGCCCTGCCAATTGAGCATCACGTCGATGGAATTGCCCTTGAGCAGCTTCATGCGCGCCACAATCGGCGCCACGTCAAAATCTTCGGCAGCGCGTGCCAGGCCATCTTCGAGCAAGGCGCCGATCAACGGCTGGCGCTCGATCAGGCTCATCTCACACCCGAGGCTGGCCAGCACGAACGCGTCCTTGCCCAAGCCAGCCGTGGCGTCCAGCACTCGCGGGCGCACGCCCTGGGCGATGCCCACCGCCTTGGCGATCATCTGCCCGCTGCCACCACCATACAATCGCCGATGCGCCGCGCCGCCTTCGACAAAGTCGACCCGCACCGGCCCTGGCGCATCAGGCCCAAGCTGTTGCAACTGCAAGCCGTGCTCCCCCACTTGCAGGGAAAAATCCGCATCGGCCACCTGCAGAGGCAACCCCAGCAGCGAAGCCCACTGTTCAGCGCGGGCCTGGAAGCTGTCAGCCAAGGCTTGGACCTGGATGCGGCTGGCCGCTGGTTGTTCGTTCATCAATCGCCACGCTCAAAAATATTAAGGATCGGCAAACAACGGCCGATAAAAATCACAGTCAGGTATTTTGCCAGAGCTGAGCGTCGACCGAGAAAAATGTCAGACATTCTTCCCCTTTCCATCGGTGTACTGCCGACCCACAACCATTACGGCCTGCGCAATACCCAAGCGCTGGCCGGGGTGAGTCATGTGTGGCAGGACTTCTTCGCCCGCGCGTTGGCCGAGCAGCTCGGTGAAACGCCGGACGCGCTCGCCGCCAAGGCGCCCGCCCCGGCAGACCCGGCAGTTGAACCCCGCGAAGGCGCCGACCTGCTGGCGCAGATCCTCACCCAGCGTGAGTGCGATGTGAAAGACACCGAGATCGTGCCGCCTGCGCCGCTCTTCCTGCCGATTGCCGAGTTCGAAACCGAGCTGCTGCCACCGGCCGCGACGCCGTTCCCGGAAGAAGAAGTCATCGCCCAGCAACGCCAACAAGCGTTTGAGAGCGAGTGGGTGCGCCCCATCGTGCTGAACGCCGGCCAACCGCTACCCGAGCCAGGCCCCGCGCCACAACCACGCCCACTGCACCTGCCGATTGCCGAATTCGAGCTGGACCTGCTGCCACCGGCCGCCACGCCGTACCCTGAAGAAGAACTGCTGGCGCAGCAAAAGGCCCTGGATTTCGATTACTACTGGGCACGCCCGCTGGTGACCCACAACCTGCGCCTGGCCGCCTGAACCCTAACGACACACCCACCAACGCCCCATGTCGAGATGGAAATGGTTGCGATGAGCCGCGTTGTAGTCCGGGCTCAACACCACGTTGAAATCGTCACAGGCGCCATCGCGTACCAAACGCAGGAAACGCGCACTGTCGCTCTGCCCCGGCCAATCCTTGAGCACGCTGATGCTGCGCCCATCCGCCAGGCGAAAACCGGCGATATCCAGGGCATTGGCCGAGGCATGCTGGCTGAGTCGACCGTCGGCGCGGTTGTAGATATTACGGCAGGCAAAACTGCCCAAATGCTCGACGCGGCTCACCGCCTGGCCAAATACGGCCTGGGCCGCCGGTTGCAGGCTATGGCGCTCGAACAAGGCGAACGCCACCGCCAGCGGGCAACTGGCGAGAAAGCTGCTGCTCAAGGCCACGTCAGCGCCCTGCACACGCAGAATATTGCGCAAGGGGCACGCCGCATCAGCCGGTGTATCGGCCTGGCGGCTCACGCGCAGACCAGAGGTGTTCAGCACCTGGTCACACAGCGCCGGATCGTCCTGCAAACGACTGAGCTTGTAGCGCGTCAACAGGTTGGGGCTGGCCCGCACATCCAAGGGCGCCCAGGGGTTCCACTCGGCCGGCATCGGCAACCAACCCCGCCAGACAGCCAACGCAAATGCGCCCACCAGCACCAGCAACACACTCAATGTCTTGACCACACCCACGGCTCAACCCTCAAAGTAGCCCGAGCTGCTCCGCCACGGGTTCTCGATGCAAGGCAGGCAGCGGCGGTAGCCCTGGCAGACGCACCATCAGCTTGGCGTGGAAGCGCAGCGCCAGTTGTGCCGCGAGACGATTGTCCGACGTGTGCAGGAACATATAGGGCGTGCGGCCCTCTTCGATCCAACTGGCGATCTTTTCCACCCATGGAATCAGGAACGGGTCATTCGCCTCAAGGTCCGGATGCCCGATGAAGCGCACCTGCGGAAACTGCGTCAGGGCCGCTGGGCGCGGTGGCACCCGGGGCTTTTTGGACTGGGCATGCAGCACCGCTTCCGAGGTAGAGGTACAACTGAACAGGGCACGTGGATCGAGGCAGATGCGCTCGACACCGCGATCGCGCAACAGGCGGTTGAGCATGCGCTCAGCATCACCTTTGGCGAAGAACTGTTCATGACGCACCTCCACGGCCAGCGGCCGATCAATGCCATCGAGAAAACCAGCCAGCTCCGCCAGGCGTGGCGGCGTAAAGCTCTTCGAGAGCTGCAGCCACAGCGGTGAAACGCGCTCACCCAAAGGGCTCATCAAGCCGACAAAACTTTCTGCCGCCGGCAACTGTTCACGCAAATCGCCAGCATGGCTGATATCGCCGGGGAATTTGGCGGTGAAGCGAAAATCATCAGGCATGATTTCGGCCCAGCGCTGTACGGTAGCGGCCGAGGGGCGAGCATAGAAAGTAGTGTTGCCTTCAACGGCGTTGAAGACCTGGGAATAGAGCCCGAGGTAATCGCTGGAACGTGACTCAGCGGGATACAGGTACTCGCGCCAGGCGTTTTCACTCCAGGACGGGCAGCCGATGTAATAAGGCAAACGCATCAGATATGGATATCGAGACCCAGCACTTCCATATCCCATTCGACAAAGCCGGCGGTGGTCAGGTAGCTGGCCAAGGCGGTGGCAACGCTTTTGCTCATGGAACGGGGAAAGACCATGTCTTGCTGACGGGCAGGAACGCCGCTGATGCGTGCGCTCGAGGCGCCTTGAGCTTTGGAAGGCGTATCGGCGTGTACTTCGATGAAGTCCGGTGAATCCTCGACGGACTCGTCTACCGTCACGCTCGCCTTGCGCGGCTTACGCTTGAGGGGGTACGACTGTGAGGAAAAACCGTCTATACGCATACATGCAGACTCGGTATCAATGATGGCAATTTAGCGGCACTTTCCATGGCGCGCAAATGCTCTGGTGATAACTAGAACACATAATTTGTAAAAGGTTTAAAAACCCAGGCAAATTCTGACGATTGGCGAAATTTGCCGCGTAACACCCACATTTTTGGCGTCAAATAATCCCGCGTTCGGCCTTGGTCTGCGCGACTTTATCGCGCAGGTACACCGGTGCTGCCTGGTCCGCCGCAATCGCCTCGCCGCGCTCAAATGCGAAACGTGCCAACGCCAGCAGGTCTTCGGCGTGGGGCAACATCGCCGCGTCCTGCTCGGCACAGGTCACCTTGATGCGTTCGCCATAACCCCAGCCCGTGCCGGCACCGAACCAATCGCCGCTGGCGTCAGCGGGCAACTGCGCCGCTTCGGGGGCCAGCACCGCTTCCGTACCGACCAGGCGCATTTCGCCTGCAGTCTCACGGTAGCAACCCCAGTAAACTTCATCCATGCGCGCATCAATTGCCGCTGCCACTTGCGACGCCCCGTGCTCACGCAACGCGCGCTGGGCCAGTACCGCCAGGTTGGACACCGGCAGCACCGGGCGCTCCAGCGCAAAGGCCAGGCCCTGCACCACGCCAATGGCAATGCGCACGCCAGTGAATGCACCGGGGCCACGGCCGAACGCGATGGCATCCACGGCAGCCAGGGTGGTCCCGGCGTCTTCAAGCAATTGCTTGATCATCGGCAACAATTTCTGCGCGTGCAGGCGCGGGATCACCTCGTAGTGGCTCGTGACCTTGCCATCGTGCAGCAAGGCAACGGAGCAAGCTTCAGTCGCGGTGTCCAGGGCCAGCAGGGTGCTCATCGGTGTGGGTGTCCAAGTCGGAAAAAAGTGCGCCAGTATAAACAACAACGACCCGCAAGCGGGCCGTTGTCTGTGCCGCCGATCAAGGGATCAGCTCAGTGCTTGCAGCACCTTGGCGGTGATGGCCTCTACCGAGCCCACACCAGGGATGTGGCTGTATTTCGGCTTGCCCTGGGCTGCGGACAGCTTCTGGTAGAAGTCCACCAGGGGCTTGGTCTGGGAATGGTAGACCGACAGGCGATGACGCACGGTTTCTTCGGTGTCGTCTTTACGCTGCACCAGGTCTTCGCCGGTGACATCGTCCTTGCCTTCCACTTTCGGCGGGTTGTAGACGATGTGGTACACGCGGCCAGAGCCTTCGTGAACACGACGGCCAGCGATACGCTGGACGATCTCTTCGTCTTCAACCGCGATTTCGACCACGGCGTCCAACTCCACGCCCGCCTTCACCAAGGCTTCAGCCTGGGGAATGGTGCGTGGGAAGCCGTCGAACAGGAAACCGTTCTTGCAGTCTTCCTGGCTGATACGTTCCTTGACCAGGTTGATGATCAGGTCATCGGAGACCAGGCCGCCGCTGTCCATCACGCTCTTGGCGATCAGGCCCAGCTCGGTGCCAGCCTTGACGGCCGCACGCAGCATGTCGCCGGTGGAGATTTGTGGAATGCCGAATTTTTCAGTGATGAACTTTGCCTGAGTACCTTTACCGGCCCCGGGAGCTCCCAGCAGAATGACGCGCATCGATGTGCTCCTCAATTTTTTATAGAGATGACGCTCGGATTCGCCGCGTGGGGCCAATCTCGTAAAAATGTGGTTCTAGGCCGATCAAACGGCCAAAGGCTGATCAAGATACACAGCGGGCCCTCACCATACAAGCCGCCAAAAGTAGGAGAAACCCGCGCCTCACCTGCGTCAGCGCCAGGGTGTGCCTGAGCGCAACCCACCCCCTCAAACGACGACCGCCCGTTTCCGGGCGGTCGTCGCGGTTTATCCGCAAGCCATTGAGTACACGCAAAAAACCTCAGCCGGTGTTGCGCAAACCGGCCGCGATGCCGGCCACGGACACCAGCAGCGCCTGTTCCAGAGGGCTGTCTTGGGCAGCCTCCTGCTGACGCGAACGAGCCAGCAACTCGGCCTGCAACAGGTGCAAGGGGTCGAGGTAGGTGTTGCGCAGGCGGATGAACTCCAGGGTGTCGGGGCTATGGGCCAGCAGCTGCGACTGGCCGGTCAGGCCAAGCACCACGTCACACGCCTGCGACAATAGGTCGCGCAAGTGCGCACCCAATGCCAGCAGGTCCGGCTGCACCAGGCGCTCATCATAAAGACGGGCGATATCGGCATCGGCCTTGGCCAGGACCATTTCCAGCATGTCGATGCGCGTGCGAAAGAACGGCCACTGCTCGCGCATCTGCCCCAGCAATTCACCTTCACCACGTTTCAGTGCCTTGCTCAGTGCCGCTTCCCAGCCGAGCCAGGCGGGCAGCATCAGGCGCGTCTGGGTCCAGCCAAAGATCCATGGGATGGCGCGCAAGCTCTCAATCCCGCCCGCACGACGCTTGGCCGGGCGACTGCCCAGAGGCAAACGGCCCAATTCCTGCTCCGGCGTGGACTGGCGGAAGTACTCGACGAACTGCGGATTTTCCCGCACGACGGCCCGGTAAGCACTGACACCGTCTGCCGCCAGTTCGTCCATCAGATGACGCCAGGCAGGCTCGGGAGGCGGCGGCGGCAACAGGGTCGCTTCCAGTACCGCGGCCAGGTAGAGATTGAGGTTCTGCTCAGCGATATCCGGCAGGCCGAATTTGAAGCGAATCATCTCTCCCTGCTCAGTGGTGCGGAACCGCCCCGCTACCGAGCCCGGTGGCTGCGACAGGATGGCAGCGTGCGCCGGGCCACCGCCACGGCCAACGGTGCCGCCGCGACCGTGGAACAACAACAGCTCCACCTGTTGCTCGCGGCAGATATCCACCAGGCGCTCCTGGGCGCGGTACTGTGCCCAGGCGGCGGCCGTGGTGCCGGCGTCCTTGGCCGAGTCCGAGTAGCCAATCATCACTTCCTGCGGGCCCTGCAAGCGCGCGCGGTAACCCGGCAGTTGCAACAGGCGCTCCATCACCGGCCCGGCGTTGTCCAGGTCGGCCAGGGTCTCGAACAATGGCACTACGCGCATTGGCCGCTGTACGCCGGATTCCTTCAATAGCAGTTGCACCGCCAGCACATCCGACGCGGCGCCGGCCATGGAGATGACATACGAACCTAATGATGCGGCTGGTGCGGCGGCGATTTCCTTGCAGGTATTGAGCACCTCGGCAGTGTCCGCCGAGGGTTTGAAGTAACCCGGCAGCAAGGGCCGCCGATTGGTCAGTTCCTGGGTCAGGAAGCTGATACGCGCATCCTCATCCCAGTCCTCATAACGCCCCAGACCCAGGTAATCGGTGATTTCGGTCATGGCCGCCGAGTGACGGCTGGAGTCCTGGCGCACATCCAGGCGCACCAGGAACAGGCCGAACGTCACGGCACGGCGCAGGCAGTCGAGCAGCGGGCCATCGGCGATCACGCCCATGCCGCATTCGTGCAGGGACTGGTAGCACAGTTGTAGCGGGTCCAGCAGGTCGCGGTTGTTCTGCAACACCTCGGCCGGCGCCGGGGTGGTGCTGGTCAACGAGGTGTGGGCCCACTGGCGCGTGGCGCGCAGGCGTTCACGCAGTTGCTTGAGCAAGGCACGATAAGGTTCGACGCTGTCGCCTACTTTGGCTTGCAACGCCGGGCTGGCCTGTTGCATCGACAGCTCTGAGGCCAGTTGATCAATGTCACGCAGGTACAAATCCGCCGCCATCCAACGCGCCAGCAACAGCACTTCGCGGGTGACCGGCGCGGTGACGTTCGGGTTGCCGTCACGGTCGCCACCCATCCACGAAGCAAAGCGAATCGGCGCAGCCTCCAGGGGCAGGCGCAGGCCGGTGGCGGCGTGCAGGGCCTGGTCGGCCTTGCGCAGGTAATTGGGGATGGCGTGCCACAGCGAATGCTCGATCACCGCAAAGCCCCATTTGGCTTCGTCCACCGGGGTGGGCCGCACCCGACGGATTTCTTCGGTGTGCCAGGCTTCAGCGATCAAGCGTTGCAAGCGCTCGCGAATCTGCTCGCGCTCGGCGGTGGTGAGGTCGCGGTGATCCTGCAAGGCCAGTTGCGCAGCAATGGCATCGTATTTCTGGATCAGCGTGCGGCGGGCCACTTCGGTGGGGTGGGCGGTGAGCACCAGCTCGATGTCCAGCCGCGCCAACTGCCGGGCCAGGGATTCATTGCTGTGCCCTTCGCTTTGCAGACGGGCCAGCAATTCTGGCAAAACCCGCGATTCGAACGGCGCCGGTTGGGACTCATCGCGCCGATGAATCAATTGATATTGTTCGGCAATGTTGGCCAGGTTGAGGAACTGGTTGAAGGCTCGGGCCACCGGCAGCAGTTCGTCCTCCTGCAGTTGATTGAGGCTGGCGCTCAACTCATCGCCAGCGGCTTTCTCTGAAACGGCTCCGCGACGGTCGGCCTTGGCGCCTTTGCGGATCTGCTCGATCTTTTCGAGGAAAGCCTCGCCGTACTGCTCTCGAATGGTGTTGCCCAACAGCTCACCCAGCAGGTGAACATCCTCACGCAAGCGTGCATCGATATCACTCATCAGCCAATCTCCAGCCAGAAATCCGGGACGCGCAGGTGCTTCAGAGTGCCGCCGACGTCGGTTTCTGACAAGGCCGAACGCAAACGACTTTAAACCTTGGCGCTTGCAGCTAGTCTCAACGGTGAGTCGCCGCGTCATCCACGCAGGCGGCTGGTCACTCATCACCGCCTGCCATCGCAGGCTTTATTGAGGTAGCCATGAAAATTCGAGAACTGGCCCAGCATTGGGAAGAAACCGCCAAGGGTCGTTTGACCAAGACTGAATACGCCATTCATCTGGATGTAGAAGCCGCTGCACGGCTGGCGGCCATTGCCGAGATGTACCCCAAGCGCCACGTCGAAGAACTGCTCGGCGAGTTGATCGGTGCCGCCCTTGAAGAGCTGGAAGCCAGCTTTCCCTACATCCAGGGCCAGCAGGTAATTGCCACCGACGAAGAGGGTGACCCGCTGTATGAAGACGTCGGCCCCACGCCACGCTTTCTTACTTTATCCCGTCGCCACTTACATGATTTGTCGGCCGGCGCTGACGAACAAAAACACTGATAAACATTTATTGACGTCAATTAAACCCACGTATTCCGGGCCTTTTACAGGCCCGGAGGTACCGCTGCGCACCGCGAAAGTTCCATTTTTCAAACACTGACCAATCAGTCAGATATTTTTTTAGGCAAATCGCCATATCCGCTGAACTTTTGAAAAAAGCCTCCGGTCACAGCCAGTAGCCATCACTTGTGGAACGGTCGTTTGAACGGACGCCATGTGCTTTACCGACGGGCCCGAAATCGATACGCCCCGATGGATTTTGATGTTTTTCAGGAGTTATCCAATGGAGTTGAAGACGATGAACACCAGCACTGCCAAATCCTCGTTTAACCACCTGCGCGGGCTCAAATTGGCCGCGCTGGCAATCGGCACCAGCTTCGTTCTGGCTGGCTGCGCCGGCAACCCTCCAACCGAGCAGTACGCCGTGACCCAATCGGCCGTCAACAGCGCAGTCAGCGCCGGCGGTACCGAGTATGCGGCGGTGGAAATGAAGTCGGCCCAGGACAAGCTCAAAGAAGCTGAGATTGCCATGCACGACAAGAACTACGACAAGGCTCGCCAATTGGCTGAACAAGCCGAGTGGGATGCCCGCGTCGCTGAGCGTAAGGCCCAGGCTGCCAAGGCTCAACAGGCTGTGAAGGATTCCCAGAAGGCTGTTGAAGAACTGCGTAAGGAAGGCATGCGCCCAGCTGCAATCATGCAGAAGTAAGCCGCAGCCCCTTGACTGCATCGCACCTGATATCGAATTGAAAGGACGACACGACTATGCGTAAACAATTGATGATCCCTGCCCTGCTGGCGATGAGCGTTGCCTTGGCGGCCTGCTCCACCCCGCCGAACGCGAACCTGGAAAATGCGCGGACCAATTTCTCGTCCCTGCAAACCAACCCGCAAGCCACCAAGCTGGCGGCGCTGGAAACCAAAGACGCCAGCGAATGGCTGGACAAGGCTGACAAGGCCTACCGCGACAACGAAGACGAGAAGAAAGTCGACCAGTTGGCCTACTTGACTAACCAGCGCGTTGAAGTGGCCAAGGACACCATCGTCCTGCGCGAATCCGAAGCCAAGCTGAAAAACGCTGGTGACGAACGTGCCCGCGCCCTGCTGGACGCTCGTGACGCACAAATCAAGCAACTGCAAAACAGCTTGAACGCCAAACAAACCGATCGCGGCACCCTGGTGACTTTCGGTGACGTGCTGTTCGCCACCAACAAGTCCGATCTGAAATCCAGCGGCCTGGTGAACATCACCAAGCTGGCTCAGTTCCTGCGCGATAACCCAGACCGTAAAGTGATCGTCGAAGGCTACACCGACAGCACCGGTTCCGACTCGTACAACCAGAGCCTGTCTGAGCGTCGTGCCGCTTCTGTTCAGCGTGCACTGGCTCAACAAGGCGTGGATATCTCGCGTATCGTGACCCAGGGTTATGGCAAGGAATACCCGGTTGCCGATAACGGCAGCGTCTCCGGCCGCGCCATGAACCGTCGCGTGGAAGTGACCATTTCCAACGACAACCAACCGGTCAAGCCACGGTCTTCCGTTGCTAACTGATTGATGCTGGATAAAAAACCCACCTTACGGTGGGTTTTTTTTGGGTTCGTCGAACCCGACTGGACGATGTGTATCTTCGAGCGGCATTTCTATCTTCGCGCTCGATAGCTTGTCCATCAGTTGGCTAAGCTCATGCGTCTGGGCAACTTTGCGCTCCAGTTCTTCATGCCCTCTCGCCATGTTCAACATATTGCGTATCGCAGCAATAGTAATCGCCACTGTCTCGGCCCCAATCTTTATGAGTCATGACGCTTTTGTGGCTTCTGACGCAAGACGGTTCCCGTTATTCATGTTACTGCTGGAAATCAATGGAAATCTTTGCGCTACCTTCGCCACCAGGCTTGCTGCCTTCGCCATCAGCGCCTTTACCCTCTTGACCTTCCATAGCTTTAAGCTTTTCCTCGAGTTCTTTCAGCAGTTTTTTAAGGTCATCCATAGCGCCTCCCGAACCGCCGCTGCCCTCTGAACCACCGGCACCTTGAGATTGCATCTGACCTATTTGCTTCTTCAGATCCTCAATCTCTTTCTTGAGGCTGCCCACGTCACCGGATTGTTGACCTGCATCTTGAGCGCCAAAACCACCTTGGGAAGGACCAACTCCACTTATAGACATATGTGACTCCAAATCAAGTTAAAGAGTTAACCGAATCAGCGTTGCTGCTCGGTCCCAAATCAGTGGCAACTCACTCAAAATGGTTCCAGCTTTCCCCACACTGCCTGTCCTACTGCTCCAGTTTCGGCGTTTCTTGACCTATACAACGCACGGCCTGCTTCTTGTTGTTCACCAGCACGCCGCTCAAGCCCTTCTGCTCGGTATCAAACATCACCAACACGCCGTCAACACACTGCGCCACTTGCGCGGCCGGGGTCAGGGAGATTTTGTAATCTTCGCCCGGTATGGTCTTGAGCATGGTGAAATCGCTGAGCAGCAACGCATCTTCCGGCTTGGCGAAGTGCAGGTAGCCGTAGTACCACAGGCAGCCTACGGTGCCGATGATGGTACCGATGCCGGTGAGGATCAGCGGAATCATGTTGCGTTCTTCGCTCATTGCGGGCTCTCTGATGAGTCAACTTTAGGAATAGGGTAATTCGGAATTTCCCCCAGGCGGCGCAAGCCGTTGAAGTGCTGAGGGTCGTCCAGATAACGCAGCATGACGGTCTGCCAGGTTTTGTCGGCAAAGGTCTGCACATGGCCACCACGGGTCAGTTGCAACACCCTGGGCGGTGGCGCCGCTTGATACAGGCGGATGCCATTGGCCACAGGCACAATCGGGTCATCCAGGCTGTGGAACAGCAGCTTGGGCACGCCGGTCAACCGGGGCATGGCATTGATCGCACTGTCGGCGTCGGGCACCAGCCACGACAGCGGCACCTGCAACGGCCAGGTTAACCAGGAAGTGCTCAGGGCGAATTGTCCTACGTCACGATAACTGGCTGGCACGCCGTCCAGTACCAAGGCTTTTAGTTGGGCTTGACGCTCCGGGCGGGCTGCCAGGTAATGCACCGCCAGTGCACCGCCCAGGCTTTGGCCGAGAATAACCAGCGGTTGACCCTGGGTTTCAGGCGCCTTGTCGATCCAGCCGAATGCGGCGTCGATATCCTGGTAGATCGCCGGCAACGACGGCTTGCCTTCCGACAGCCCATAGCCGCGATAGTCCAGCAACAGCACTTGATAACCCTGCTCCGGCAACCACCAACTGCCCCCCAGGTGCCAGGCGAGGTTGCCGCCGTTGCCGTGCAAATGCAGGACTGTGCCCTTGAGCGGGACACCGGGTTTGGCCGGCAGCCACCAGGCGTGCAGTTTCACGCCATCTGCGGTGGTGAGCGTGACGTCGCGGTATTGCAGGTGGGCTTTTTCCGGGGTGAAGGGTAGGCCGGGCTCGGGGTAGAACAGCAAGGAGCTGCAGCCGTTCAATGTGAGTAGCAGGCATAAAATGCCGAGGATTCTCATCCGTTGAAACCTCGCGAAAGTTCTGAAGACCAGTAAAGATCAAATGTGGGAGCTGGCTTGCCTGCGATAGCGGTCTATCAGTGACTGAGTGCTGGCTGACCCAGCGCTATCGCAGGCAAGCCAGCTCCCACATTTTTTGATTCGGTTTCGTCAGTTACAGGATATTGGAGTAATCCGCCTCGATCCGGTCCAGGCTCAAGTGGTTGAGGAAGTTGGAGAAGCACATCCAGGCCGCCAGTGCGTTCATGTCACGGAACTGCTCCGGCAGGTACTTGGGCGGCACCACCAGGCCTTCGTCGACCAATTGGCGCAGGGTACGCATGTCTTCAAGGGTGGTCTTGCCGCAGAACAGCAGCGGCACCTGTTCCAGCTTGCCTTTGCGCACGGCGAGCTGAATATAGTTGTAGACCATGATAAAGCCCTTGAGGTAGGACAAATCCTTGGTAAATGGCAGGCCGGTGGGCACCGAACCACGGAATACCCGGCTAGCATTCCCATAGCTTTCGGCCATTTCAAAGCCTTGCTCGCGGAAGAACTCGAACACCTGCAGGAAGTCGGCACCCTCCTCCACCATATGGATGGCGCGGGTCCGGTTGGTGAGCTTGCGCAGGCGGCTGGGGTAGGAGGCAAACGTGATGATTTCCATCAGGATCGCCAGGCCTTCCTGGGTGACCGTGGACGACGGCGGGCCCTTGGACAGAAACGTGCAGATCGGCTGGTTCTGGCCGTTGAGGGTGGTGCCCACATGCACCAGCCCTTCATGCACTTCGAGGGCGCGGACGTCGCGGTCGTTAAACATCGCATCGGCGCGGATCTTGATGTAGTCAGCGCCCGCCGCTGCGTCGGCGACAATGCCATCGGACTCGAATACGCGGATGGTCTCCTCCGCTTCGCCAAACACTTTGTTCAGGCGGGTTTGCAGCAGGCTGACCGCATCTTTGGCGGTGAGGGTCTTGGCTTCGTCCTTGAGGTCACCCCTACCGTCGATGTTGTTGAGGTAGTCGGAGAGCATCAGGCCAAGGTCGGCCAGGGTCGGGTCGCCGGCGTGGAACGCATCGGAGGCGGCGCCGTACAGCTCTTGGGAAATCAGACCGAAGTCCTCGGTGCCGCGCGCTTCAAGCATGCGCACCACCATGCGGTATTCGCGGCACATGCGCCGCATGATCTGCCCCACCGGGCTGAATTGTCCAAGGCGACGGGTGATGTCGCGCTCGATGTTCTGAAACTCCAGCTTCACCGCACTGGAATCGAACGACAGCGGCCGGTTCAGGTAGTAATCACGGTCTACGGCAGGCATCGCCTTGCCCTTGGCCTTGAGAAATCCCTGACGAATGTTCTCGTCCCATTTCACCGCATCAAGGACGCGGATCGGTGTTTGCGCCAGCACAATGCGATCGGACAAGGTGCGTATCGTCTGCTGGTAATCGTCCACCCGGTGCTTCCTCTTTAAACGTTATTGGCCCACGCGCAGTTAGCGCACGGCTTCACATCTGAGCAGCAGGCCCATCAGAGGTAGGAGCTGGCTTGCCTGCCCCCACCCAAAGCAGATTGCGCACAGGGCTAGGCCGAGGCCAATACCAGGTGCATGTGACGCTTGAGGATTTCAAGCATCTCGTCACCCGTCAGAGGCTCTGCGCCGCCCAACAGGCCCTGATATTCCATCCGACTGATGATAGCCGTCAACACCTTGGCATCCTGCTGTGGCTCACGGGAACCCAATACCTGGAAAAACTGCCCGGTACCCTGCAACAGGATCTGTTGATGGGAGCGTACCAGTTCGGCCAGCCGCGGGTTGAGCAGGGCTTCCTGGCGAAAAGCCTGCTCGGCCATCAGGTATTCGCGGCGGTTGGTCAGTTGGCGCAGCACATAGTCGGCGGTCAGGCGGGCGATATCATCGGCCAGTTGCGAGCGCGACTGCGGGCTGCCGTCACCATAGGCGACCATCTCGCGCAACAGGCCTTCGTTGCGCACCCACAGCTTGCCCATGAAAGCGGCGCTGCGCTCCACGTATTGGGCGAAGGTGTCGGTGAGCAGGTCGTCGATGTCTTTGAAGTAATAGGTGGTGGCCGACAGCGGCACCCCCGCCTCTGCCGCCACTGCCCGATGACGTACGGCCCGCACGCCATCGCGCACGACGATACGCATGGCCGCATCGAGAATGTCTTGCCGGCGCTGCTCGCTGCCCCGCCGACTGGCCTTGCGGCCCTGGTACTGAACGCTTTCAGCCACGGCAGCAGCAATGCCGGCGGCACCTTCTTTAGCCATTATGCGGTTCACCACACTTCTTCCTTTAGAGGTGACGCGGAGCGTCACAGAGTGCACTCCCACGCGGAGCGTGGGAACGATCACTGACGAGCACCACTTGAACAGGCCACATAAAAAAGCCGCCTTATAAAAGGCGGCTTCGGATTTCGCTACGGTTACGCTTGTGGCCGCATGTGCGGGAACAGGATCACGTCGCGGATCGACGGCGAGTTGGTCAACAACATCACCAGACGGTCAATGCCGATACCTTCACCGGCAGTCGGCGGCATGCCGTACTCCAGGGCCCGAACGAAGTCGGCATCGTAGTGCATGGCTTCGTCGTCACCGGCGTCTTTGTCGGCCACCTGGGCCATGAAGCGCTCGGCCTGGTCTTCCGCGTCGTTAAGCTCGGAATAGGCGTTGGCGATTTCACGGCCACCGATGAACAGCTCGAAACGGTCGGTGACGTTCGGGTTGTCGTCGTTGCGACGGGCCAGCGGCGACACTTCGAACGGGTACTGAGTAATGAAGTGCGGCTGTTCCAGCTTGTGCTCCACCAGTTCTTCGAAAATCATCACCTGCAGCTTGCCCAGGCCTTCGAAGCCCAGCACCTTGGCGCCGGCTTTCTTGGCAATGGCACGGGCCTTGTCGATGTCGTTGAGGTCGTCAGCGGTCAGCTCGGGGTTGTACTTGAGGATCGAGTCGAACACCGACAGGCGCACGAATGGCTCGCCAAAGTGGAACACCTTGTCGCCGTACGGCACGTCAGTGCTGCCCAGCACCAGCTGTGCCAGCTCGCGGAACAGCTCTTCGGTCAGGTCCATGTTGTCTTCGTAGTCGGCATAGGCCTGGTAGAACTCCAACATGGTGAATTCAGGGTTGTGACGGGTCGAGACGCCTTCGTTACGGAAGTTGCGGTTGATCTCGAACACCTTTTCAAAGCCGCCCACGACCAAGCGCTTGAGGTACAGCTCCGGCGCGATACGCAGGAACATTTCCATGTCCAGCGCGTTGTGGTGGGTCTCGAACGGCTTGGCTGCGGCACCACCCGGGATGGTCTGCAGCATCGGGGTTTCCACTTCCAGGAAGTCACGCTGCATCAGGAAGCTGCGGATGTGGGCAATGACTTGCGAGCGTACGCGGAAGGTCTGGCGCACGTCTTCGTTGACGATCAGGTCAACGTAGCGCTGGCGATAGCGCTGTTCGGTGTCGGTCAGGCCGTGGTGCTTGTCTGGCAGCGGGCGCAGGGACTTGGTCAGCAGGCGTACATTGGTCATCTCGACGTACAGGTCACCCTTGCCGGAACGGGCCAGGGTGCCTTCGGCGGCGATGATGTCGCCCATGTCCCAGGTCTTCACCGAGGCCAGGGTTTCTTCGGACAGGGTCTTGCGGTTGACGTAGACCTGGATGCGACCGGTCATGTCCTGGATCACCATGAACGAGCCACGGTTGAGCATGATGCGACCTGCCACCTTGACCGGGATCGCAGCCTCTGCCAGTTCTTCCTTGGTCTTGTCCGCGTATTGCTTCTGCAAGGCATCGCAGTAGTTGTCGCGACGGAAGTCGTTGGGGAAGGCGTTACCCTTGGCGCGCTCGGCAGCAAGCTTTTCCTTGCGCAGGGCGATCAGGGAGTTTTCTTCCTGTTGCAGGGCTTGCGGGTCGAGTTGTTGGTCGCTCATGTCTTTAAATATTCCATCAGGTTCGTTGCCCCCAGCCTTCGGCGGGGGATCGCGGGCAAGCCCGCTCCCACAGAGGGTATTAGAGGCCGGATTTCAGGCTGGCTTCCAGGTATTCGTCGATATCGCCGTCGAGTACCTTGTCGCAGTCGCTGCGTTCGATGTTAGTGCGCAGATCCTTGATCCGCGAGGCATCGAGCACGTACGAACGGATCTGGTGACCCCAGCCGATATCCGACTTGGTGTCTTCCAGCGCCTGGGAAGCGGCGTTGCGCTTCTGCATTTCCTGCTCGTACAACTTGGCCCGCAGCATTTTCATGGCGGTGTCCTTGTTGGCGTGCTGGGAACGTTCGTTCTGGCAGCTGACCACGGTGTTGGTCGGTACGTGGGTGATACGTACGGCCGAGTCAGTGGTGTTTACGTGCTGACCACCGGCGCCGGAGGAACGGTAGGTGTCGATCCGCAGGTCGGCCGGGTTGATCTCGATTTCCACTTTGTCGTCGATCTCTGGCGAGACGAACACCGCAGAGAATGAGGTGTGGCGACGGTTGCCGGAGTCGAACGGGCTCTTGCGCACCAGGCGGTGCACGCCGATCTCGGTGCGCAGCCAGCCAAAGGCGTATTCGCCCTTGATGTGTACGGTCGCACCCTTGATACCGGCCACTTCACCGGCGGACAGTTCCATGATGGTCGCGTCGAAACCGCGCTTGTCGGCCCAGCGCAGGTACATGCGCAGCAGGATGTTGGCCCAGTCCTGGGCTTCGGTGCCACCGGAACCGGCCTGGATATCCAGGTAGGCGTTGTTCGGGTCCATTTCGTGGCTGAACATGCGGCGGAATTCAAGCTTGGCGAGGTTTTCCTCGAGACGGGCCAGCTCGGCGACAACATCGCCCACTGCGCCTTCGTCGTTTTCTTCGACGGCCATGTCCAGCAGGTCGCGGCAATCACCCAGGCCGGTGTTCAGTTCGTCGAGGGTATCGACAATCTGTGCCAGCGCAGCGCGCTCGCGCCCCAGTTCCTGGGCGTATTCAGGTTTGTTCCAGACACTCGGATCTTCAAGCTCGCGATTGACCTCGGTCAGACGCTCATGCTTTTGATCGTAGTCAAAGATACCCCCGAATAGTTTCGGAGCGCTCGGACAGGTCCTTGATGGTGTTAAGGATCGGGTTGATTTCCATGGCGGGCAGCACTCGTTGGCGAACTTTTGAAAGCCGGCGAGTATAACGGCAAACGGCTGGAAACGGCAGCCCGCTTGGTCGATTCTGCCAAGACAGCGCTTGCCTCTCGTCACGCTTGCTTCGGTGACGGATACGCGACCATCAGAGCATTTCCTATAGATTGACGATGCCGCGCGTTAGAAAACCCGACCTACTACTCGCTAAAACCAGACCGTTCATCTGTTTATACAAATAATTTGAAAATCCAAATCAGAGCCTGCCTAAAAGACCACAAACCAACCCACTCCAATAAAAACAACCAATTAGGTTTCTAGCCAAATCATCCCAAGACTCAAGTGATAAACATACAAGAATATAAATACATCAGTTTCAGAACCGTCTTACAGAGTCTCCTACGCGCATAAAATCAAATCAAAACGCCATCAGTTTTTTCTTTCTTCCCTCTCAAATAAGTTTGATCAAAGCGCCTGAGTTTTTTTCTTCAGGACGCACAAACTCTAACGATCACTCTCATAAAAATGGAGAGGCCCTATGGCACAACAAGGGTGGCAGCCAGGACAACCTTTAGAACTCAAGCCGACGATAATTACCGCAGGGAGACGAAACACTTATTGGGGTGGTGAAGGCGGAGGCTACGTAGGAAGTGGAGATGGCTGGGGCCTTCAAGAAGGGCCACGTCGGGGTGAAGGAGACCGTAGCCGCTTCAAGCAGTTTGACTTCCCTAGCACCACCGCCGATTTCATTGGAGAGCAAAAGTACAATCAATCCTTGATTGACGCGGAGTACAGCGCACGGTTCGCAACCCTCACTACTGACACTGAACGCGAACTCGCAGAGAAACAGCAAGCCGCGAAAGCTTCACAGGCACTCACAGAGACAGCCTCAGCCATTCTCGATCAAAAAATCGCATTTGAAATCATCGACGCGAAAAAATCCAAATACGCCAGCACTGCGCCACTCATCTATGGGCTCTATGATCAAAGCCCTTTTTACCTGATGGAAAACTTAACTTATACAAAGCTACGTGAAACACTTGCCTCTTCTGACCCGATAAAAAATCTGGGCGATGCCTACACACTTTACGACAACGTCTGGAGGGCCGCACAAGAACTCAAGGCTCTCTCGCTCTCCATAGACATTCAGACTAAAAAACTTTCAGGGTTGGCAAAGGCCCGGCAAACGCTGGAGGCCAATTTAGCCGAACATGATCCTGGCTGGGCAAATTTACACAATGAGTATCTGAAGGCCATTGCAGATGAGTTGGAAATTCAGGTGCAGTTGCTGCCGGAATACCTGCAGGTGGAACTCGCCTCTCTTGCCGGTTCGGTCGTTGGATTGACACCCGACCAGACCCTCATGCGTTACAAAAACACGCTGGGCAAAATGATCGAAAAAACGATGGCTGCGATCAAACCTATTGACCCACCGTTAGCCATAAACCGGAACGGGTTAATGATTTACTATCCCGCAGCCAACCCACAGGTTACACCGCCACTCAGCAAACCCGAGCTTGAGGGACTCAAACAGCTTATTTATCTACAGCAGAACACCGCGCTTGGGGTGAGATGGCTCAGCCACCATGATTTTGTGCTGAAGTCAGAGTCCGCGCGGTTTCTTGCCAACGCCTCCAATGCAATCAGCGACCTCGCAGAACGTGCGCAGCAGATAGCAACGGCCCAGGCGCGTATTGAAGCGGTACGAGTAGCCAATACCTATCGACTGTCGGGCACTGCTGCTGCGACTCAAGCGATAGTCATGACCTCAGTCGGGACTATCGCTACAGCAGAGGGGGTTACCGTCACGCTGCGAGCCGCTATTGGGGCAGCAGTGGCCGCATTGACGGAGTTGGCCGCCAGTACCGCGAGTGGCTTGATGGTCGGTGTTTCAGCGCTGATCTATTCTCCCAAACTCGCGAACGGAGAACTTCCAGAGCGTTATGCGCTTGGCATACCGATCTCAACCTTGGTACCAGACCTCGACGAGTCGACGATAAGTTCGGCAGTCAACGGCACAATCGACCTGCCGGTTCGAATGAGTTCGAGGACGACTGCGGATGGGCGGTCAGAAGTTTTTGTGGTCAACGCCGATGGTGCAAGCGTGCCTTCCAGGGTCAAAGTGGTTACTGCGACCTATGATCCTGGGCAGAAGGTATACACCGTCACGACAAGTGACATTCCACCAAGAACGCTGATTTGGACACCTATTTCCGCTGCTGGAGATAGCTCAACAACGCTGCCACCGGCCCCGCCTGAAACGCCCGTCTATGCAGGCGCCGACACAATTCCAGTCGAGGGTAGGGTTGACAGTTTTCCAGCCGTTGTTGAAGCTGGATTTGACGACTTCATCATCGTTTTCCCGGTCGATTCTGGCCTGCCTCCAATCTATGTCATGTTCAGGGATCGGCGTGAAGATCCCGGAATCGTGACAGGCAATGGGCAATCTATAACCGGCTCTTGGCTGGGAGCGGCCTCCCAGGGTGAAGGAGTCCCTATACCATCGCAAATTGCCGCAAAACTGAGAGGTCAAGAATTTAAAAACTTCAAGGCATTTCGTGAAGCCTTCTGGAAAACGGTTGCTAGCGACTCGGAACTGGCTAGTCAGTTAAACCGTCAAAACCTAAGAAGAATACTAAACGGCAAGGCGCCCTATACTAGCGAACTAGAACATGCTGGAAAATCTGGTAAATTCGAACTTCACCATAAAATATTCATTTCCCAAGGCGGAGAAATTTTCGACATCGACAATATCCACATAGTCACTCCAAAACTTCACAAGCGTATTCACGGCAAAGGTAATTAAGATGAAAACCTCAATTTCCGAGTACACAGAAAGCGAATTTTTAAAATTTGTAATTTCTCTTTGTGATGCGAGTGCTCGCTCTGAGGAAGAAGATGACGAAATGCTATTAGAATTCAAGCGACTTACGGAGCATCCTGATGGGTCAGACCTCGTCTATTATCCAAGAAAGGGTAGAGAAGACAGTCCAGAAGGCATTGTAAAAGAGGTCAAAGAGTGGCGCGCGAATAATGGCAAGCCTGGATTCAGAATAGAATAACGCCGCCCTATCACCTGCCATCGTTTCCACAACGATGGCAGACTTCTTAGCTCAAAAACTTTCATATGTAATCATATTCGGATGAGTACGAAACTCAGAAGTGCAAGGGGGAAGTCCCCCTCGCACATTGGAATTGGCCTCTAATTACTCGATACCAACCTGATTACGCCCATTGTTCTTGGCCGTGTACAACCCCTTGTCCGCCGCCATGATCAACTGCCGACAGTCCGTACCCTGAGCCGGCGTCAACGTCGACAGCCCGATACTGATGGTCAGGCTGGCACCTTCAGCCGGGGCGATGTGCGGGATTTTCAACGCCGCCACCGCCATGCGCAGTTTTTCCGCGACCAGGCGTGCGCCGCCCGGCGAGGTGTTGGGCAGGACCAGTGCGAACTCTTCGCCACCGTAGCGCGCCGGCAAGTCCGAAGGGCGGCTGCTGGCATCGCGAATGGTGGCGGCGACTTTGCGCAAGGCTTCGTCGCCCTCGACGTGGCCGAAGCTGTCGTTGTAGGTCTTGAAGAAGTCCACATCGATCATCAGCAACGAGAGTTGGGTCTGGTCGCGCATGGCGCGGCGCCATTCCAGCTCCAGGTATTCGTCGAAGTGGCGGCGGTTGGACAGCCCGGTCAGGCCATCGGAGTTCATCAGGCGTTGCAGCACCAGGTTGGTGTCCAGCAACTGTTGCTGGCTGACCCGCAACGCGCGGTAGGCCGCGTCGCGCTGCAACAGGGTCATGTAGGAGCGCGAGTGATAGCGGATGCGCGCCACCAGTTCGATGTTGTCCGGCAGCTTGACCAGGTAATCATTGGCCCCGGCCGCAAAGGCCGCGCTTTTGATCAGTGGGTCCTCTTTGGTGGACAGCACGATGATCGGAATATTCGCGGTGGCCGGGTGATTGCGGTACTCGCGCACCAGGGTCAGGCCGTCCAGACCCGGCATCACCAGGTCTTGCAGGATCACCGTGGGCTTGATGCGGATCGCCTGGGCGATCGCCTGATGCGGGTCGGCGCAAAAGTGGAAGTCGATGTTCTCTTCATGGGCCAGGCCACGCCGCACGGCTTCACCGATCATGGCCTGGTCGTCGACCAGCAGCACCATGGCGGCGTTTTCGTCGGTCTTGAAGTCGTCGAGCTGTAAATCATTCATGTGCAATCACCTGAATTACTACCTGCAAGCCAGCACGGCGGGAGATTTTTGTTCATTTTGCAAAGACCTCCAGCAATCGGGGCGCAATTCTATCCAGTGGGCGAATTTCAACAGCAGCATCAATCGCCGCCGCCGCTTTGGGCATGCCATACACCGCCGAGCTCTGTTGGTCCTGGGCGATGGTCAAATATCCTTGTTCACGCATCAGCTTGAGGCCCTGGGCGCCGTCGCGCCCCATGCCGGTGAGCAAGACGCCAACGGCGTCACCGTTCCAGTAGCTGGCGACGCTTTCGAAAAACACGTCGATGGAGGGCCGGTAAATCTCGTTCACCGGCTCTGCGGTATAGGCTAGCGTGCCATTTTTCAACAAGCGAATATGGTGGTTGGTGCCGGCCAGCAATACCACGCCGGGTTGAGGCGGCTCGCCCTCACAGGCCAGGCGCACCGGCAGGCCAGAAGCGCTGCTCAGCCACTCGGCCATGCCGGCGGCGAAGACCTGGTCCACATGCTGTACCAGCACGATGGCGGCGGGAAAATCCCGGGGCAAACCCTTGAGCAGAACTTCCAGTGCCGCCGGCCCACCAGCCGAAGAACCAATGGCCACCAGCCGTTGACGCTTGCCGGTGACCCGCTGCGGCGGGGTTTCGGCACGCACCCGCGTGCCGCGCTGGCCGATCAGCCAACCAATATTGAGGATCTTGCGCAGCAGGGGCGCCGCCGCATCCTTGGGATTGCCAACGCCCAGTGCCGGGGTGTCCACCACATCCAGGGCGCCGTGGCCCATGGCTTCGAATACGCGGCTGACGTTGGCCTGGCGGTCGACAGTGACGATCACAATCGGGCAAGGCGTGTCGGCCATTATCTGCCGGGTAGCCTCCACGCCGTCCATCACCGGCATGATCAGGTCCATCAGGATCAGGTCCGGGGTCAGCTCGGCGCAACGCTGTACCGCTTCCAGGCCATTGCTGGCCACCCATACCACCTCGTGGGCGGGCTCGTAACTCAGGGCGCGGCGCAAGGCCTCCACCGCCAGGGGCATGTCATTGACGATCGCAATCCTCATGCCCGGGCGCCTCCAATCAGTTCAACCACGGCGTCGAGCAAGGCGTCGTCATGGAAACTGGCTTTGGCTAGATAATAGTCGGCCCCGGCGTCGAGGCCACGGCGGCGGTCTTCTTCACGATCCTTGTAGGAAACCACCATCACCGGCAACGATTGCAGGCGACTGTCACGGCGCAAAAGTGTGACCAATTCAATACCGTCCATGCGAGGCATATCAATATCCGTGATAAGCAGGTCGAAGTCCTCGGAGCGCAATGCGTTCCAGCCATCCATGCCATCGACCGCAACAGCGACTTCATAACCACGATTGAGTAATAATTTGCGTTGCAGCTCGCGCACCGTCAGTGAGTCGTCCACCACCAGCACACGCTTGCGCGGCGCTTCGGTGGCCTGCTGGCTACGCCGGGCAATGCGCTCCAGGCGACCGGTGTTGAGCAATTTATCCACCGAACGCAGCATGTCTTCGACATCGACGATCAACACCACCGAGCCGTCATCGAGCAAGGCCCCGGCAGAAATGTCCTGGACTTTGCCCAGGCGATCATCCAGCGGCAACACCACCAGGGTGCGCTCGCCGATAAAACGCTCCACGGCAATCCCGTACACGGCATCGCGCTCGCGGATCACCACCACCTTCAAGGTATCTGACGGGCTCTGCCCCGGCGGGCGCTGCAGCAACTGGCTGGCGGCAACCAGGCCGACGTGCCGGCCCTCATGCCAGAAGTGCTGGCGGCCTTCCAACTGCACGATGTCGTCGGGCGCCAGGTCGCACATGCGTTCGATATGCGCCAGGGGAAAGGCATAGGCTTCTTCGCCGACTTCCACCACCAGGCTGCGCACCACCGACAGGGTCAACGGCACCTCAAGATGGAAGCGACTGCCCTGCCCCGCCGTCTGCTCCAGCACCACCGCGCCGCGCAGCTGACGAACCATATGTTGCACCGCGTCCAGGCCGACCCCGCGCCCGGACACTTCGGTGACTTTGTCGCGCAGGCTGAACCCTGGCAAGAAGAGGAACGTGAGCAGTTCCTCTTCACTCAGACGCAGGGCCGTTTCAACCGGCGACAGATGGCGGTCGACGATGGTGCCGCGCAGGCGCTCGAGGTCGACACCGTTGCCGTCATCGCTCAATTCCAGCACCAACAACCCGGCCTGATGGGACGCACGCAGGCGAATCAAGCCTTCCGCCGGTTTGCCCGCCAGCACGCGTTGCTCAGGGGTTTCGATGCCGTGGTCGACGGCATTGCGTAATAGATGGGTGAGCGGCGCTTCGAGTTTTTCCAGCACGTCCCGGTCGACCTGGGTCTTTTCGCCCTCAATCTCCAGGCGCACTTGCTTGCCCAGGCTGCGACCTAAGTCACGCACCATGCGCACCTGCCCGGCCAGCACATCGGCAAACGGCCGCATGCGGCAGGCCAATGCGGTGTCGTAGAGCACCTGGGCGCGCTGGCCGGCCTGCCAGCCGAACTCATCCAGCTCGGCGTTTTTTTCCGCCAGCAGGGCCTGGGCTTCACTCAGCAGGCGACGGGTATCGGCCAGGGCCTCCTGGGCTTCCAGGTTCAGATCCAGCGACTTGAGCTGGCCGTCCAGGGCATCCAGCGCACGCAAGCTGTTACTTTGAATGCGCTTGAGGCGTTGCAGGCTGGCCAGGTACGGCTTGAGCCGCTGGGTTTCCACCAGGGATTTGCTGGACAAGTCCAACAGACTGTTCAAGCGCTCAGCCGTCACCCGCAGCACACGCTCGCCGCCTTCGGTCATGCGCTTGTTCTGGCGCGGCGCGTCACTGCCGAGCGGTGGCGCAGACTCCAGCTCGGGCTCCAGCAGCAGCGCGTCAACCCGCGGCGCGGGGATGGGCTCGGGTTTTGGCACGGGCGTGGCAATCGGCTGCGAGGGATCGAGCAAGCGCTCCATCAGCGCTACGTACGCCTCGATATCCGACGGCCCCACGTCATTGCCTGGGGTGGCGATACGCATCAGCAGATCAGTACCTTGCAGCAACGCGTCGATATGTTCAGGTTGCAGGTACAGGCGGCCTTCCTGGGCGCTGACCAGGCAATCTTCCATGACGTGGGCCACGCTGACGCCGGCATCCACACCGACAATCCGCGCCGCCCCTTTGAGTGAATGCGCGGCGCGCATGCAGGCTTCGAGCTGGTCGGCCTGGGTCGGGTTGCGTTCCAGCGCCAGCAGGCCCGCGCTCAACACTTGGGTCTGCGCATCAGCCTCCAGGCTGAACAGTTCCAACAGCGAGGCATCGCGCATCTGGTCGGGGGTCATGCGAGGCTCCGGGTCACGGCGGACAACAATTGCGCTTCGTCCAGCCAACGCAGGCTGCGGCCTTTCCACTGCAACACGCCTTGGGTGTAGCGTGCGCTGGCCTGGGTGCCGGACACCGATGCGGCCTTCAAGGTGCGCTCATCGATGGCATGGATGCCGTCTACTTCATCCACCGGCACCACGACCGGGCCGTCCTGGGCAGCGATGATCAGCATGCGCGGCATGATCCGCCCGCCGCTGGCGCTGGCACTGGTGCTGTCCAGGCCCAACAGTTCCACCAGTGACAGGCACGCCACCAGCGCCCCGCGTACGTTGGCCACGCCCAGCAGCGCTCGGGAGCGCTGGTGCGGCAGCGAGTGGATCGGCTGCAACGGCGCCACTTCCACCAGGCAACGGGTGGCGATACCGAGCCATTCTTCGCCGAGGCGGAACATCAACAGCGATCGGGTGACCACCTCGTTATCCGCTTCGGCAGTTGCCTGCGCGTGATGGTCGTCCTGTTGCAGTGCGTAGCGGTCGAGCAGGCGTGTGGCGGCGGCGGAATACACCGAGCAATTGCGGCAGTGGATATGCTCGGCCAACAACGGGCAGGACTTGTCGCCATGAATACCGATGCGGTTCCAACAGTCGTCAATGGCTTGGGTATCGGTCAGCGTCAGGTCCAGGCCTGCGGTGTCGAGCGCGTCAGGGCTACTCATCGTTTGGACTCACTGTCAGCTCGCTCGCTACGGGCGGCGCGTGCCTGAAGACGACGCGCGCCGGCACTGTCACCCTGGGACTCGAGCAACGCGGCCAGGTGCATCAGGGCCTGGGGATGCTGCGGTTCCAGATACAGGGCTTTTCGGTAATACCCCTGTGCCTCCAGGGCACTGCCAGCCACATCGCTGAGCAGCCCCAACCAGTAAAACACCTGGGCGGCCGGCGGGTGACTGCTCAAATACCGTTCGCAGGCCGCTCGGGCCTCGGCACTTTTGCCCTCGTTGGCCAGGGTTGCGATCTGGCTGAGCAAATCCCCGGCATCGGTAGTCACCACTTTGACCGGTGGCACGTTGGGGCTGACCGTACTGAACGGCCGCGGCTTGAGCGGTATCGGCGCCGCCCTGCGCTGCGGTAGCGGCGCGGGCGTCGGTTTGACCACAGGTGCAACCGGCGGGGCCGGTTCTACATGCCGACTGAAGGCAAAGGACTGCGGCACACCGATGGAGCGCATGCCGTGACGCCCCAGCAGGCTGCCCTCGGCCGGGCCGATAAACAGCACACCGTCTACGTGAGTCAATGCCTTGAGCACATCAAAGACCTGTTTCTGGGTCGGCTGGTCGAAGTAGATCAGCAAGTTGCGGCAGAACACAAAATCGTAGGTTGGCTCATTCGCCAGCAGTGCCGGGTCCAGCAAGTTGCCGACTTGCAGGCGCACTTGTTCGCGCACCCGGTCGGCGATGCGGTAATTACCTGCGTCTTCAGTGAAGTGGCGGTCACGAAACTCAAGGTCGGCGCCGCGAAACGAGTTCTTGCCGTACACGCCCCGTCGCGCGCGCTCCACCGACAGCGGGCTGACATCCATGCCCTGCACTTTGAACTGGTGGGGCGCCAGGCCCGCATCGAGCAAGGCCATGGCAATCGAATAGGGTTCTTCGCCAGTCGAACACGGCAGGCTGAGAATACGCAGGGCGCGCAGCTGATTGATCTCGGCCAGGCGCACCTGAGCCAGGCGGGCCAGGGTTGCAAAGGATTCGGGATAGCGGAAAAACCAGGTCTCGGGGACGATCACCGCTTCGATCAGCGCCTGCTGCTCGTCATGGGAGGTTTGCAGGTGTTGCCAGTAAGCCTCCGCCGACTGCGACTGGGACGACTGGCAGCGCTGGCGCACCGCGCGTTCGATGATCGCCTCGCCCACCGAAGCGACGTCCAGGCCGATGCGTTCTTTCAAAAACGCGAAAAACCGCGGGTCATTGCTCATAGGCTCAACTCGGCGGAAAACAGCAAGGCGCGCACTGGCGCGGTCAACAGATCCGCAACGCCAATCCACTGCATCAAGCCCTGGGCATCCTCACGCACCGGCCCCAGGTACGGCGCCTGCCGGTTGTCCAGGCCATAGGGCTGGAATTCGGCGGGGTCGCAACGCAGGGTGTCGGTGGCCTGTTCCAGGATCAGCCCCAGCCAACGCGCCTCACTCCAGGGCTGCGGCTGGTAATTGACCAGCACCAGGCGCGTGCTGGTACGCGCCTGAGCCGAAGTGCCGAACGTCAGGGCGCTCAAGTCGATGACCGGCACCAGCACCCCACGATGGGCGAAGATACCTGCCACCCACAAGGGCGCTTGGGCGATAGGTTTGAGCGCCAGGCGCGGCAACACCTCGGCCACTTCCGTAGCCTTGAGGGCAAAGCGTTCGTTGCCGATGCGAAACACCAGGAACAACACCTTTTTCGCTGCCGGGACGGCACCGCGTTTAGCCGCGAGCTCGCTCATCAGACTTTGAAACGCGAGACGCCGCTGCGCAGACCGACCGCAACCTGGCTCAGTTCATCAATGGCAAAGCTGGCCTGGCGCAGGGATTCGACGGTCTGGCTGCTGGCATCGCCCAATTGCACCAGCGCGTGGTTGATCTGCTCGGCACCGGTGGCCTGGGCCTGCATGCCTTCGTTGACCATCAACACCCGCGGCGCCAGGGCCTGTACCTGATGGATGATCTGCGACAGTTGCTCGCCCACTTGCTGCACCTCAGACATGCCACGGCGCACCTCCTCGGAGAACTTGTCCATGCCCATCACCCCCGCCGACACCGCCGACTGGATCTCACGCACCATCTGCTCAATGTCGTAGGTCGCCACAGCGGTCTGGTCGGCCAGGCGGCGCACTTCGGTGGCAACCACGGCAAAGCCGCGCCCGTACTCACCGGCTTTCTCAGCCTCGATCGCAGCATTGAGGGACAACAGGTTGGTCTGGTCAGCCACCTTGACGATGGTGACTACCACCTGGTTGATGTTGCCAGCCTTCTCATTGAGGATCGCCAGCTTGGCGTTGACCAGGTCGGCAGCGCCCATCACCGAGTGCATGGTTTCTTCCATGCGGGCCAGGCCCTGCTGGCCGGAACCGGCAGCCACCGAGGCCTGGTCGGCGGCGGTGGAGACTTCGGTCATGGTGCGGACCAAGTCCTTGGACGTGGCGGCAATTTCGCGGGAAGTGGCGCCGATTTCGGTGGTCGTGGCCGCCGTCTCGGTAGCGGTCGCTTGTTGCTGCTTGGAGGTCGCGGCAATTTCGGTGACCGAGGTAGTGACCTGTACCGATGAACGCTGCGCCTGGGACACCAGGGCAGTCAGCTCGGTCATCATGTCGTTGAAGCCGGTTTCAACCGCGTTGAATTCGTCCTTGCGCTCCAGATTCAGGCGCTTGCTAAGGTCGCCGGTGCGCATGACTTCGAGGATTTGAACGATGCGCTGCATCGGCGCCATGATCGCGCGCATCAGCAACAAGCCACACAGCGCGGCGGCGAGAATCGCCAGCAACAGCGAGACGCCCATGCTGATCTTCGCGGCCGCTACCGCATCATCAATGGCCGCAGTGGCATTGTCGGCGACCTGTTTATTCTCGTTGATAATTTCATTGAGTTTCATGCGGCCTGCTGTCCAGGCGGGGGTCAGTTGCTCGTTGAACAACCTCAGCGCTTCGGCCGCGTTATTGCTCTGATGGGCTGCCAGGACTTGGGCGAGAATCTGATTGTAGTTCTGGTGCAGTTTTTCGAAGGCATCGTACTGGGTACGATCCTGGGCGATATTGATCGTCCCCGCGTAGCTGGCCATGTGTTGCTCAAGCCGAACCTCAAAAGACTTGTAGTCCTGCTTATCCTCTTCGGAAATGCCCTGGTTCTCGTGAATCCCCACCAACTCCTGGGTTTGCAGGTAGCTGTCGACCCAGGCGCTGCGAATCATGGAGCTGAAAAACACCCCGGGCACCGCATCGTCCCGCACTGAGTTTTCGCTGATTTCGATTTTCAGCAGGCGCGAATACGAGACCACGACCATCAGCAGCATGATCGCGATAATTACCGCAAAGCTCGCCAAAATCCTTTGGCGCAGGGTCCAGTTCTTCACAGTAATTCCTCGCAGGGCCATTCAAATGGAGGGGAGTATAGCTGAGCGGCTGCGCGCTTTTATCAAGGCTTTTGATGTGCAGTGCACAGAATGCAAAAGTGGGACCAGGCTTGCTCGCGAATGCGGTGAGTCAGCCAGAAAGAGTGTGACTGGTCTACCGCATTCGCGAGCAAGCCCGCTCCCACATTTTTGATGAGCGCGTGGCCTTGTTTATGAGTTAAGCCGTACTTGCTTTTCCAGCTCAAGCTTTAAACCGGGCTCAAGTTTCAGTTGGCGGGCCAGTTCGTCCAGGTAGGCTTTTTCCATGAAGTTTTCTTCGTCCACCAGCATCACGCTGGCGATGTACATTTCGGCGGCCATTTCCGGGGTGCTGGCGGCGCGGGCAACGTCGGTGGGGTCCAGGGGCTTGTTGAGTTCGGCGTGCAGCCAGTGTTGCAGCTCCTGGTCGTTGTCCAGCTTGGTAAATTCGCCTTCGATCAAGGCACGCTCGCGCTCATCCACATGCCCATCAGCCTTGGCCGCGGCCACCAGTGCCTTGAGAATGCCCTGGCTGTGTTGCTCCACTTGGTCAGCCGGCAGGCGGTCGATGGTTTGCGGCTCGCCTTGGGGCGCGCTGGCCTGCTGGGCTTGCCAGTTGCCGTAAGCCTTGTAGGCAATCACACCCAGTGCGGCCAGGCCGCCGTAGGTGAGCGCCTTGCCACCGAATTTACGCGCCTTCTTGTTGCCCAGCAGCAAGCCCATGGCCCCCGCCGCCAGGGCGCCGCCGCCGGCACCGCCGAGCATGCTGCCGAGCCCGCCACCGCTGAGCAAGCCGCCGAGGGCGCCCTTGTCATTGGATTTGCGTTGGCCGCCGGCCTTGTTTTGCAACATGTCCTGGCCAGACTTGAGCAACTGATCGAGCAATCCACGGGTATTCATTCGTAGCCTCCAGACACTTGGGTTCGTAGGACCAATAGGCCTCCAGCGTAAAACTAAGTGCCAAAAAGCCGCGATCTAGAGTGCTTCCAGATGTAACGTTCTCCTGCGATGCAGGAAATGTCTTGTTGCACATGCAACGCCATCATCCCGCCATCAATCAATTTGCCTTGTTCATCGAACCGCTTAAGCTATCCGGCGTCTGTTTATTGTCCGTTGCGTTTGGCCGAAGGCATGTCCGAACCGTTATTTCTGATCCGCTACGTGCCAGGAAAGGCGCGGGATTTGCTCACGACAGGTTGTCTCTATGCACCGCAGGAATTTGCTCAAAGCATCCATGGCCATTGCGGCTTACACCGGTTTGTCGGCCAGTGGCCTGCTGGCCGCGCAGGCCTGGGCCGGGAATCGGGCTGCCGATGGCAAGGCCGTGGCGTTCGATTTCGAATCGCTCAAGGCCCAGGCCAAGCAATTGGCCACCCGTGGCTACCAGGACACTAAGCAGGTGCTGCCGCCGACCCTGGCCACCATGACCCCGCAGAATTTCAACGCCATCGGCTATGACCGTAACCATTCGCTGTGGAAGGAGTTGAACGGCCAACTGGACGTGCAGTTCTTCCACGTCGGCATGGGCTTCAAGACGCCGGTGCGCATGCACAGCGTCGACCCAAAGACCCGTGAAGCCCGCGAAGTGCATTTTCGCCCTTCACTGTTCAACTATGAAAAAACCACGGTGGACACCCAGCAACTGACCGGGGACCTGGGTTTCTCCGGCTTCAAGCTGTTCAAGGCGCCGGAGTTGGACCGCCATGACGTGCTGTCGTTTCTCGGCGCCAGTTACTTCCGTGCGGTGGATTCCACCGGCCAGTACGGCCTCTCGGCGCGTGGCCTGGCGATTGATACCTACGCGAAAAAACGTGAGGAATTCCCCGATTTCACGCAGTTCTGGTTCGAAACCCCGGACAAGAACGCCACGCGCTTTGTGGTCTACGCCCTGCTCGACTCGCCAAGCGCCACCGGCGCCTACCGCTTCGACATCGACTGCCAGGCCAACCAAGTGGTGATGGCGATCGACGCGCACATCAACGCGCGCACCGCCATCGAACAACTGGGCATCGCGCCCATGACCAGTATGTTCAGCTGTGGCACCCATGAGCGCCGCATGTGCGACACCATCCACCCGCAAATCCACGACTCGGACCGCCTGGCCATGTGGCGCGGCAACGGCGAGTGGATCTGCCGCCCCCTGAACAACCCGGCCAAGCTGCAATTCAACGCGTTCGCCGACACCAACCCCAAAGGCTTCGGCCTGGTGCAGACCGACCATGAGTTCGCCAGCTACCAGGACACCGTCGACTGGTACAGCAAACGCCCAAGCCTGTGGGTTGAACCGACCACGGCCTGGGGCGAAGGCTCCATCGACTTGCTGGAAATCCCCACCACTGGCGAAACCCTGGACAATATCGTGGCCTTCTGGACCCCGAAAAAGCCCGTGGCCGCTGGTGATTCGCTCAACTACGGCTACAAGCTGTACTGGAGCGCACTGCCGCCGGTGAGCACGCCGCTGGCACAGGTGGACGCGACCCGTTCGGGCATGGGCGGCTTTACCGAAGGCTGGGCACCCGGCGAGCATTATCCGAAGGTATGGGCGCGGCGTTTCGCCGTAGACTTCAAGGGTGGCGGGCTGGATCGCCTGCCAGCGGGCACCGGCATCGAGCCGGTGGTGACTTGTTCCCATGGTGAGGTGAAGGATTTCAGCGTGCTGGTGCTGGATAACATCAAGGGCTATCGCATCCTGTTCGACTGGTACCCCACCAGCGACAGCGTGGAACCCGTCGAATTGCGCCTGTTTATACGAACCCAGGACCGC
The DNA here is from genome assembly GCF_016613265.1 of Pseudomonas sp. MF6751. Classification (NCBI taxonomy): domain Bacteria; kingdom Pseudomonadati; phylum Pseudomonadota; class Gammaproteobacteria; order Pseudomonadales; family Pseudomonadaceae; genus Pseudomonas; species Pseudomonas sp. MF6751. The sequence continues at coordinate 98,955 of NZ_JAENSV010000015.1, read as the reverse complement.
ACCCTGAGTGAAACCTGGCTTTATCAGTACTTCCCGCCTGCACCAGAGCAACGCAAGTACACCTGATGCCACACTGCACGATCATTCCCACGCAATAACGTAGGAATGATCGGACTTGGCTCAGAACCGCGACACGCTTTTCATCGCGCCAATCAAATATCGCATCGCCACCTGATCGCTCTCGGTCAGTGCCCGGTATTGCACCAGCAACTCCATCTCATCCGAACTCAACCTTCGACCCCGCAAGGACATCCGGCGGCTCAGAAAAGACGCCACCGCACCCGCTACGCCATAGGATTTGGCCATGGACCACTACTCCTGCTATCAGTCAAATACTCCTGGTGCCCATTTCCAAACTCCCCGAAGTACAACATTTTCGTGGACAGACAGCCTGCCTCCCTGGGCTAGGAACCAAGCTCACCCTAAGCTTAGAAACTATCTCGTCACACGTGGGATTTTTTTAGAGTATTCACTTAAAAAAATAGCTTCAGTAATAAAAACCTACAGCCATTACTCACGAAGTGGTCGATACAAGTGGATGTCTAAAGGTTCTTGCGCATACAGCTCAGCACGGGGTTGCAGCAACAGACGACACCCATGACGCAGATAAAAGTCCACGGTATTACGCGACTCTGTGGCCGAGATATACAGCGCTTGGGCCCCCACTTGCCGGCCGTGCTCGCAAGCCAGCGCCAACAACCGCCCGCCCAGGCCCGAACCACGGGCGCTATGGCTGACATGCAGGAATTTCAACTGCCGCATCAGCAGGCCCTGGTGATGGAAGGGCCGATTGTCCACTACCACTGCGGCAATCAGCACCTGGCCGTCGAATACGCCCCACAACCACCCGCCGCGCTGGAGGCAGGCACGCAGCGCCACGGCATCCTGTTCAGCCTCGCCTTCGGGCCAGCCGTGCATGTCATGGTGCGTGGCATACAACACCAGTTCGCCGCATTCCATGCGGTAGCACGCCTGGATCAGCTCCGTGCGATCGATGGTTGCCAGCAAAGAAATATCGTCTTCGGTTAACGCGCGTTCCACCAGCATAGGGGTCTCCTGCTTCACAACCGCCAAGGATCAGCCTTCCTTTAAACACGAGCAAGAAAAAACCCACCGTGTCAGGGTGGGTCCGGTAGGGCCGTGTACAGGGTCAATCCCGCAGATCCGACTCATGGATCGGCTGGTCCCGATGGGTTGCCCGCTGGTACTGCGCCGGCCAGATGGCTTTGCGTCCGCCCAGGTCATCGTCGGCATGCAACGGCCAGTACGGGTCACGCAGCAGTTCACGGGCCAGGAAGATGATGTCGGCCTGGCAGGTACGCAGGATGTGCTCGGCCTGGGCCGGTTCGGTAATCATGCCGACCGTACCGGTGGCCATGCCCGATTCCTTGCGCACGCGCTCGGCGAAGCGCGTCTGGTAGCCGGGGCCGGTAGGAATCTCGGCATTGGCGGCGGTACCACCGGACGACACGTCGATCAGATCCACCCCGAGGTCTTTCAGGCGGCGCGCCAATTCCACGGTCTCATCCGGGTTCCAGCCGTCTTCCACCCAATCGGTGGCCGACACGCGCACAAACAGCGGCAACTCCTCAGGCCACACGGCACGCACGGCCTTGGTGACTTCCAGCGCCAGGCGAATGCGGTTTTCGAAGGAGCCGCCGTAGTGGTCCTGACGCTGGTTGCTGATCGGCGAGAGAAACTGGTGCAGCAGGTAACCGTGGGCGGCGTGGATTTCCACCACTTCAAAGCCTGCGGTCAAGGCGCGCCTGGCGGCGGCGACAAAGTCGGCGATCACTTGTTGGATCTGCCCTTCGTCCAATGGCTTGGGTTGGGTGTGATTGGGATCAAACGCAATTGGCGAAGGCCCCACCGGCACCCAGCCGCCCTCCTCCGGCTTGACGCTGCCGTGTTTGCCGATCCATGGCCGATGGGTGCTGGCCTTGCGCCCGGCATGGGCCAATTGAATACCCGCCACCGCGCCCTGGGCCGCGATAAAACGGGTGATGCGCCGCAATGGTTCGATCTGGGCGTCGCTCCACAGGCCCAGGTCCTGGGCGGTGATACGGCCATCGGCGGTCACCGCCGTGGCCTCGGTAAAAATCAGCCCGGCGCCACCCACGGCTCGGCTGCCGAGGTGCACCAGGTGCCAGTCATTGGCCAGGCCATCGTCGCTGGAGTATTGGCACATGGGTGAAACCGCGATGCGGTTTAGCAGGGTCAATTGGCGCAGGGTATAAGGTTCGAGCAGCTGACTCATGGCGCACCTCTTCTGGGTTCTGTGGGCACTGTTCAACAGTGCATAGAGCCTAGTCGACAACCATCGTTTGCACAGGGTTCAGAAAGGAAAGCGGGAGCCGATTGCCGGCTCCCGGTAGGCAGCACCTTACATCTCGACCTGGGTGCCCAGCTCGATCACACGGTTGACCGGCAGTTTGAAGAACCGCAGGTTGCCGTTGGCGTTTTTCAACATGAAGGCAAACAACACTTCACGCCAACGGGCCATGCCTTTGATACGCGAGGCAATTACCGTTTCACGGCTGAGGAAGTAGGTGGTGCGCATCGGGCTGAAGTCCAGGTCATCCAGATGGCACAGTTTCAGCGCTTCAGGCACGTCCGGTTCATCGGTGAACCCGAAGTGCAGGATCACCCGGAAGAAGCCTTCGCCATAGGCATCCACCTCGAAGCGTCGCGCCGCAGGCACCCGTGGAATGTCTTCGTAGACCACGGTCAATAGCACCACCTGCTCATGCAGCACCTGGTTATGCAGCAGGTTGTGCAACAGCGCATGGGGCACGGCGTCGGGCCGAGCGGTGAGAAACACCGCCGTGCCCTGAACGCGATGGGGCGGCTGTACACGGATACTGCTGATAAAGATCGGCAACGGCAGGCCACCCTCGTCGAGACGGCCGACCAGCAATTGCTTGCCACGCTTCCAGGTGGTCATCAGCACGAATAGCACGATCCCGGCCAGTACCGGGAAGGCGCCGCCCTGGAGGATCTTCGGCGCGTTGGCGGCGAAGAACAGGCCATCCACCAACAGGCAGCAGAGCAACAGCGGCACGGCCAGCACCGGTGGCCACTTCCACAGCAGCAGCATCACCGCCGATACCAGGATGGTGGTCATCAGCATGGTGCCGGTCACCGCTACACCGTAGGCCGAGGCCAGAGCGCCGGAAGATTCGAAACCCAGCACCAGCAGGATCACGCCGACCATCAACGACCAGTTCACTGCACCGATGTAGATCTGGCCCTGTTCGGCACTGGAGGTGTGCTGGATATGCATGCGCGGGATGTAACCCAGCTGGATCGCCTGGCGGGTCAACGAGAACGCGCCGGAAATCACCGCCTGGGAAGCAATTACCGTGGCCATGGTGGACAAGCCCACCAACGGGACCAGTGCCCAGCTCGGCGCCAGCAGGTAGAACGGGTTGCGCGCCGCCTCCGGATCGCCCAGCAGCATCGCGCCCTGGCCAAAATAGTTCAGCACCAGCGCCGGCAGCACCAGCAGGAACCAGGCGCGGGCGATGGGTTTGCGGCCAAAGTGGCCCATGTCGGCGTACAACGCTTCAGCGCCGGTCAATGCCAGCACCACCGCGCCGAGGATCGCCACGCCAATACCGGGGTGAACCATGAAGAAGCGCACGCCCCATGCCGGGTTCAGCGCATTGAGCACTTCGGGTTGCTGCAGAATGCCGTACACCCCCAGGCCGCCCAATACCAGGAACCAGGTAACCATCACCGGGCCAAACAGCTTGCCGATGCGGTCGGTGCCGTGTTTCTGGATCAGGAACAGCGCCACCAGCACCACCAGGGCAATGGGCACTACCCATTTTTCCAGGCCATCGAACGCCAGTTCCAAGCCTTCGATGGCCGACAACACCGAAATTGCCGGGGTGATCATACTGTCGCCGTAGAACAACGCCGCGCCACACAGGCCACACACCACCAGGAAACTGCGCAATTTCGTGTGCTTCCCGGCAGCTCGCCGGGCCAACGCGGTGAGGGCCATGATGCCGCCCTCGCCCTGGTTGTCGGCACGCAGCACGAACAGCACGTACTTGATCGACACCACCCAGATCAGCGACCAAAAGATCAGCGCCAGGATCCCCAAGACACCGTCATGGTTGACCTGCACCCCATAACCGCCGTTGAACACCTCTTTAAGGGTGTAGAGCGGGCTGGTCCCGATATCGCCATAAACCACCCCGACCGCCGCTACCAGCATGCCAATCGGCTTGGCTTTTGAATGCTCGGCACCTGCTGCCTGACTACTTGCCTGACCCATCAACCACTCCTGCCCTTTGACCTGAGGTCTTTTATAAACAGCGCTTCTAAGCTGACCCTAGCATGCGCTGTTTTACTTCTCGTAACAGACGTTTTATTGACCCAAGGGCTTTACCCGTGCGTAACGGCGCGAAGCATAGCGCAGCACTCGTCGCATTTCCCGTTCAAGTGAATCGGGCGTCGTTTTAGGCAATCAGTCATAGAGACCACAGCAGCACTTTGGCGCCTTTTTGCCTGCATTGATCACATTTACGGCCAACCGTATATTCCTGGCCCGGCTCAGTCGTGCTGCCCGGGTGGTGTGATCAGGAGCGCCTTGCCGGATTACCTGATCGGTCAATCGTGCATCCGCAGAGCACGCAGTCGATATAAAAACTCAATTATCGAGCTGTCTCTTTTAAGGTACATTCCTCATGTACGAAGTGAAACACGTACTGTCAATCAATGGCGTGGATATCTACCAGGCTTGGCTGGATACAGTGCTGGACACGCGTTCGAAAGCAAGAATCACCACCAGAGTGGATCGGGCGTCCCTTGGTCACTTTGGCGTTACCGAGCCAGTGGGTGATGGGGTCTTTGAGATGAAGCTCGACTTCGGCCCAGGGTTTCGCGTGTATTACGCAGTCTAGGATCGAAAATCATTTTCCTATTGGGCGGTGGTTCGAAGGCCAGACAGCAGAACGATATCGATCAGGCCAAGGCTCTCTGGAAATCTTACAAGGTGCAGCAAAAATGACCATTCGTACCCGCCCGCACGAAGATAGCGTTCTGGAAATGCTTCGCAACGACGAAGCATTCGCCCTCGAATATTTATCTGTCGCGCTTGAGGAAATAGATGAAGCCGGTGGCGAGGACGCTTTCCTTGTCGCTATCCGTCGAGTGGCGGAAGCTCGTGGTGGGATGCTCAGCTTGTCGCAGAACACAGGACTCAATCGAGCAAACCTCTACAGGTCCATCGGCGTCGGCGGTGATCCTAAGCTCTCCACTTTGCTTAAAGTCCTCAAGGCGTTAGGTGTGGGCATGTCTAAAGTGGTATCGCACCGAACAGAACAAGACGTCCAGGCTTAAGCGCGCGCCAGTAGCTATGGGATTACCCGGCGCAGCACTCGTCGTATTTCCCTGCATAAAGCTGGTCAAGTGCGTTGCCCACCGATAGAATTGCGCACTTTTTGATCAGAGGCGCACCAAGCGCCCATCCGTTGCCTTGTCGTGCACGACCGGCAGCGTCATTCAATACCGAGGTTAGACATGTCCACCACCATCGCAAAAGCCAACCCCAAGGTTGGCTTTGTTTCCCTGGGTTGCCCGAAGGCGCTTGTCGACTCCGAGCGCATCCTCACGCAATTGCGTATGGAAGGCTACGACGTCGTGTCCACTTACCAGGACGCCGATGTGGTGGTGGTCAACACCTGCGGCTTCATCGACTCGGCCAAGGCCGAATCCCTGGAAGTGATCGGCGAAGCCATCAAGGAAAACGGCAAGGTCATCGTGACCGGCTGCATGGGGGTGGAAGAAGGCAATATCCGCAACGTGCACCCAAGTGTGCTGGCGGTGACCGGCCCGCAGCAGTACGAGCAAGTGGTCAACGCTGTGCACGAGGTGGTGCCGCCACGCCAGGATCACAACCCGCTGATCGACCTGGTGCCGCCTCAAGGCATCAAGCTGACCCCGCGTCACTACGCATATCTGAAGATTTCCGAAGGCTGCAACCACAGCTGCAGCTTCTGCATCATCCCGTCGATGCGCGGCAAACTGGTAAGCCGCCCGGTGGGTGACGTGCTCGACGAGGCCCAGCGCCTGGTCAAGTCTGGCGTCAAGGAGCTGCTGGTGATCTCCCAGGACACCAGCGCCTACGGCGTCGATGTGAAATACCGCACCGGTTTCTGGAACGGCGCGCCGGTGAAAACCCGCATGACCGAGCTGTGCGAAGCCCTCAGCAGCCTGGGCGTGTGGGTGCGCCTGCACTATGTTTACCCTTACCCGCACGTGGACGAGTTGATCCCGTTGATGGCCGCCGGCAAGATCCTGCCGTACCTGGACATCCCGTTCCAGCACGCCAGCCCGAAAGTGCTCAAGGCGATGAAACGCCCGGCGTTCGAAGACAAGACCCTGGCGCGCATCAAGAACTGGCGCGAGATCTGCCCGGAGCTGATCATCCGCTCCACCTTCATCGTCGGTTTCCCCGGCGAGACCGAGGAAGACTTCCAGTACCTGCTGGACTGGCTGACCGAAGCGCAGCTGGACCGCGTCGGTTGCTTCCAGTACTCGCCGGTGGAAGGTGCTCCGGCCAACCTGCTGGACCTGGCCGTGGTGCCGGACGACGTCAAGCAAGACCGTTGGGAGCGCTTCATGGCGCACCAGCAGGCCATCAGCTCGGCACGCCTGCAACTGCGCATCGGCAAGGAAATCGAAGTGCTGATCGATGAAGTCGACGAGCAAGGCGCGGTGGGTCGTTGCTTCTTCGACGCCCCTGAAATTGACGGTAACGTGTTTATCGACGATGCCAGCGGCCTGAAGCCGGGTGACAAAGTGTGGTGCACCGTGACCGACGCCGACGAGTACGACTTGTGGGCTGAAAAGCGCGACTGATCGCACGGTGATAAAAAAGCCTCGCCTCTGAGAAGATGCGGGGCTTTTTTAGGTCTATCGTATTGTCCATCAACCCCGAATACAGCAAGGGACAGCGGGTATGCGTCAGCATTCGGTGATTCACACACCTAAAACCAGCGACTACACGCGCCTGGTGCAGATCTGGGAGGACTCGGTACGCGCCACCCACGACTTCCTCCCGAACAGCTATATCGACATGTTGAAAAACCTGGTGCTGAGCCGCTACCTCGATGCAGTCATGCTGATCTGCACCAAGGACTCATGCCAACGCATCACCGGGTTCGCCGGAGTGTCGGCGGGCAAGGTGGAAATGCTGTTTATCGACCCGCACCACCGTGGCCAGGGACTGGGCCGGCAATTGCTGGGTTACGCGATCGAACACATGAATGCCGATGAACTGGACGTCAACGAACAGAACCCCCAGGCTCTGGGTTTTTACCTCAAGCAAGGCTTTGAGGTAATCGGGCGCACAGAACATGATGGGCTCGGGCAGCCTTATCCATTGCTGCACCTGCGTCTACACCAGCAGCAACGGGCCCGTAATGCCTGAACTGTGGGAGCTGGCTTGCCTGCGAAGGCGTCGGGTCAGTCTACCCATCCGGTGCTGGTATACCGCCATCGCAGGCAAGCCAGCTCCCACATTTGGCCCGTGTTGCGTCAGTTAAATAATTGTTAGGGCACATGCGCTGAAATGGGGCCGGGATTAACCGGCGCCAGGCAGGTACAATAGTGGCCCCCTTTTGTTACGGCCCCTGTCATGACTGACCCCATACGCCTCTCCAAACGCCTTATCGAACTGGTCGGTTGCTCCCGTCGGGAGGCTGAGCTGTTTATCGAAGGCGGCTGGGTCTCGGTGGACGGCGAAGTGATCGACGAGCCGCAGTTCAAGGTCACTGACGAGAAAGTCGAGCTGGACCCGGAAGCTAAAGCCACCGCGCCAGAGCCGGTGACTATCCTGCTGCACGCCCCCGCAGGCGTGGATGCTGAAACCGCCATGGCCTCGATCAGCGCCGAAACCCTGTCTGAAGAACACCGCTTCGGCAAGCGTCCGCTCAAGGGGCACTTTCTGCGCCTGAGCGCCAGCGCCGACCTGCAAGCCAAGGCCAGTGGCCTGCTGGTGTTCACCCAGGACTGGAAGATTCTGCGCAAGTTGACCGCCGATGCCGCCAAGATCGAGCAGGAATACGTGGTGGAAGTCGAAGGCGACATGGTTGCCCACGGCCTTAACCGCCTGAACCACGGCCTGACCTACAAAGGCAAAGAGCTGCCTGCCGTCAAAGCCAGTTGGCAGAACGAGAACCGCCTGCGCTTTGCGATGAAAAACCCGCAACCCGGCGTGATCGCGCTGTTCTGCGAAGCCGTTGGCCTGAAAGTCATCGCCATCCGCCGCATCCGCATCGGCGGCGTGTCCATCGGCAAGGTGCCAGTGGGCCAATGGCGTTACCTGTCCGGCAAAGAAAAGTTTTAAGCCGTTCCCTTTTCCCGACACCGCCTGATTCCGGCGGGGTCATCAGTTGAATACCAGGATTGCCCACCATGATTCACAACGACGTACTGCGCAGCGTGCGCTACATGCTCGACATCAGCGACAACAAGATGGTCGAGATCATCAAGCTCGGCGGCATGGACGTGACCAAGGAAGACCTGCTGACCTACCTCAAGAAAGATGAGGAAGAAGGCTTTGTGTTCTGCCCGGATGAAGTCATGGCTCACTTCCTCGATGGCTTGGTGATTTTCAAGCGCGGCAAGGACGAAAGCCGCCCGCCGCAGCCGATCGAAACCCCGGTGACCAACAACATCATCCTGAAAAAGCTGCGCGTGGCCTTCGAACTGAAGGAAGACGACATGCATGCCATCCTCAAGGCAGCGGAGTTCCCGGTGTCCAAGCCAGAGCTGAGCGCGCTGTTTCGCAAGTTTGGTCATACCAACTACCGCACCTGTGGCGATCAGTTGCTGCGTAACTTCCTCAAGGGCCTGACGCTGCGGGTTCGTGCTTAAGCCATGAGTTACCCGGTCTCGCCCGTCGGCTTCGTACGCTCCTGTTTCAAGGAGAAGTTCGCCATCCCGCGCCAACCGCAACTGGCACCGGCTGCCCGTGGCGTGCTGGAGCTGGTGGCGCCGTTCGACCAGGGTGAGGCGGTGCAGGGGCTGGAGCAGGTCAGCCATGTGTGGCTGCTGTTTCTGTTTCATCAGGCCCTGGAAGACAAGCCACGCCTGAAAGTGCGCCCGCCACGCCTGGGCGGCAATACGTCCATGGGCGTGTTTGCCACCCGCGCAACCCATCGCCCCAATGGCATCGGCCAGTCGGTGGTGAAGCTGGACAAGGTGGAACCGGGGCGCCTGTGGATTTCCGGCATAGATTTGCTCGATGGCACGCCGGTGCTGGATATCAAGCCGTATGTGCCGTATGCCGATATCGTGGATGCGGCCACCAACGACATCGCCAGCGATGCGCCCTCGCTGATCGGCGTTCAATGGCTCAAGGCTGCCCTGCAACAGGCGCAAGGCCATGCACAGCGCCTTGGTGAACCGTTGGTGGAACTGATTGAACAGTGTCTGGCACAGGACCCGCGGCCGGCGTATCAGGTTCCGACGTCGGAACGCGAATACGGTGTGCGGTTCTGGGATGTGGATGTGCGCTGGCACTACCCGGAGCCGGGGATGATTTGTGTGCTGGAAGTGGTTTCGGCTAACTAAATAGGGCGAAAACCATGTGGGAGCTGGCTTGCCTGCGATAGCATCACCTCGGTTCAACTGAACCACTGAGGTGTCTGCATCGCAGGCAAGCCAGCTCCCACATTTTTTGGATCGCTGGTGTTACTGACTCTGTATTACTTCTCGACGAACGCACGCTCGATCAGGTAGTCACCCGGCTCACGCATCCGTGGCGAAACCTTGAGGCCAAAGCTGTTCAACACTTCGCTGGTCTCGTCCAACATGCTTGGGCTGCCGCACAGCATGGCGCGGTCGTCCTCGGGATTGATCGGCGGCAGGCCGATGTCGCTGAACAGCTTGCCGCTGCGCATCAGGTCGGTCAGGCGGCCTTCGTTTTCGAACGGCTCGCGGGTCACGGTCGGGTAGTAGATCAACTTGTCACGCAGGGCCTCACCGAAGAACTCGTTCTGCGGCAGGTGCTCGGTGATGAATTCGCGGTAGGCAACTTCGTTGACGTAACGCACGCCGTGGCACAGGATCACTTTTTCGAAACGCTCATAGGTCTCCGGGTCCTGGATCACGCTCATGAATGGAGCGAGGCCAGTACCGGTGCTGAGCAGGTACAGGTGTTTGCCCGGCTTCAAATCGTCAAGCACCAGGGTGCCCGTCGGTTTTTTGCTGATGATGATCTCGTCGCCTTCCTTCAAATGCTGCAATTGGGAAGTCAGCGGGCCATCGGGCACCTTGATGCTGAAGAACTCCAGATGCTCTTCCCAGTTCGGGCTGGCAATGGAGTAAGCGCGCATGAGCGGGCGGCCGTTGGGCTGTTGCAGGCCGATCATCACGAACTGACCGTTCTCGAAGCGCAGGCCCGGATCGCGGGTGCACTTGAAGCTGAACAGAGTGTCGTTCCAGTGATGAACACTGAGGACACGCTCGTGGTTCATGTTGCTCATGTACGGGGGACTCCTGGAAATGGGTCTGCGCCAAAGGTATGGATGCGCAATTGCACAGCATTCTAATGGCGGCGACAATATCTGTTAACTGGATTATTAAGATAAGGGTTATCGGTTATATCGATATGCGATTTACTCTCCGTCAACTGCAAGTTTTCGTCGCCGTCGCCCAGCAGGAAAGCGTCTCGCGCGCTGCTGGCCTTCTGGCCTTATCTCAATCCGCCGCCAGCACCTCGATTACCGAGCTGGAGCGTCAATCCAGCTGCCAATTATTCGACCGCGCCGGCAAACGCCTGAGCCTCAACGCCCTTGGTCACCAGCTATTACCCCAGGCCGTGGCATTGCTGGACCAAGCCAAGGAGATAGAAGACCTGCTCAACGGCAAGTCCGGCTTCGGTTCCCTGGCGGTCGGCGCCACGCTGACCATCGGCAATTACCTGGCGACGCTACTGATTGGCAGCTTTATGCAGCAACACCCCGAGAGCCAGGTAAAGCTGCACGTGCAGAACACTGCCCATATCGTGCATCAGGTTGCCCACTACGAAATTGATCTGGGTCTAATCGAAGGCGACTGCAGCCACCCAGATATCGAGGTGCAGACGTGGGTAGAAGATGAGCTGGTGGTGTTCTGTGCGCCCCAGCATCATTTGGCCAAGCGTGGCGTGGCCACCATGGACGAGTTGACCCACGAAGCGTGGATCCTGCGAGAACAAGGCTCGGGCACGCGCCTGACCTTCGACCAGGCTATGCGTCACCACCGTAGCGCACTGAATATCCGCCTGGAGCTGGAACACACCGAGGCAATCAAGCGAGCTGTGGAGTCAGGCTTGGGGATTGGCTGCATTTCGCGGCTGGCGCTGCGCGATGCCTTCCGCCGTGGCAGCCTGGTGCCGGTAGAAACCCCGGACCTGGATCTGGCCCGGCAGTTCTACTTCATCTGGCACAAGCAGAAGTATCAGACCTCGGCGATGCGCGAGTTTCTCGAACTGTGCCGCGCCTTCACCGCTGGGGTGCAGCGCAGCGACGAGATCGTGCTGCCGAGTATCGCGTGATCCTCAGATCAGGATCACCGCCCATACCAGGGTGATCATGGTCAGTGCCACAAATTGCGCGGCGCTGCCCATGTCCTTGGCGTTTTTCGACAGCGGGTGGCGGTCCAGGGAAATACGGTCAATGGCCGCTTCTACCGCGGAGTTGAGCAATTCGACGATCAGCGCCAACAGGCACACTGCAATCAGCAGCGCCCGTTCAACCCGACTGACCTGCAGGAAAAAGCTCAAGGGGATCAGGATGACGTTCAGCAACACCAACTGGCGGAATGCCGCCTCGCCAGTGAAAGCCGCACGCAGGCCATCCAGGGAATAGCCCCCTGCGTTGAAAATACGTTTGATACCGGTTTGACCCTTGAAAGGCGACATAGATGTAGGCAACTGAACCAAAGAAGTGGGGAAGCTAGATCACGCAAAGTCAAAAAAGCGTGAAGTGGCTGTAACTTAATGTTGCGAGATTGACTCAAGTTGCTGCAAAAGCAACGCCGCCTGAGTGCGCGTACGCACGCCCAACTTACGGAAAATCGCCGTAACGTGGGCCTTGATGGTCGCTTCCGACACACTCAATTCGTAGGCAATCTGCTTGTTCAACAAACCTTCGCAAACCATGGTCAACACCCGGAACTGCTGGGGCGTCAAGCTGGCCAGGCCATCGCGGGCGGCCTTGGCTTCATCGGACACATTGATTTCTTCAAACGCCTGGGGTGGCCAGGACACATCGCCGTCCAACACCGTGCGCACGGCTTTCTGGATATCTTCCATCGCGCTGGACTTGGGAATGAAACCGCTGGCGCCAAACTCCTTGGAGCGCACCACCACGTCGGCTTCTTCCTGGGCCGACACCATCACCACAGGGATCTGCGGGTATTGGCCACGCAGCAGCACCAGCCCGGAAAAACCGTAGGCGCCCGGCATGTTCAGGTCGAGCAACACCAGGTCCCAGTCGGATTTTTCAGTCAGGCGGGCTTCCAGTTCGGCAATGCTGGCTACTTCGACCAAACGTACATCGGGGCCAAGGCCCAGGGTTACGGCCTGATGCAGTGCGCTGCGAAACAGCGGGTGGTCATCGGCAATCAGGATTTCGTATGTGGCCATTGGTTAAATGATCCTGTTTTTTATGGGAGCCCTGATGGGTTCAGGGTTCACCAATACACGAGGCGACGGCCGGGCAGCGATCGCCACAGGGCCCGCTCAACGTCAAAAACACATGAAACGACGTCGATAATTCACGGTTGCGCCCAATCGGCGCACAGCATGCCCAGCGTAGCCTGGAGGGTCAAGCACTACGCCCGTGGGGATTTTAGCGGGTTGCAGGCTTACAGTGCCATCATGCAAACGTCGTCTGGTTAACCCGCCGGGATGTAGGGTGCAAGGCGCGTATGCACGGTGTCTGCCGCATCCAGTGGCAGTTGGAACTTGGCAGCCAGGTAATGGGTGCTGAATACATCGAGGTAGGCATCCAGCACTTCGCTGGCGACCAGGTCATCGGCCAGTTCCAGGCATAGCGCCGCCACCTCGGCCGTGCAGAAATGGTCATCGCGCTTGGAACGCCGTAGCTTGTAACGCGACAACTGCTCGGGCGCCAGGCTCAGCACCGGCAAATGTTCCAGATAGGGACTTTTGCGAAACATCTTGCGCGCTTCGCTCCAGGTGCCGTCCAGCAGGATGAACAGTGGACGCTTGCCCTCCTCCACGCGCACTTCACTGACCACCCGTTGCGGCGCCACGAATTCACCGGGAAATACGATGTAGGGTTGCCACTGCGGGTCGGCCAGCAATCTGAGCAACTCGGGGTCGACTTCGGTACGCGACCAGGCGAATGCGGTGGTGTCGTGTATGACATCGGCGATCAGCCAGCCCGTATTACTGGGCTTCATCGGTTCAACGTCATGCATCAATAGGCACATGGCGGACTTGGCTTCTACCTGAGGCCGCCAGGCACACAGGCAGTACTCAGGAATGACCCGACAGCCGGGACAGCGCTCAGCACGGGAACCCCGATTGAGAAACGGCCTGACGGCACGCGCCAGACGCTGGGTACGCAAACGGGAGACGGCGTGACTCATCGGGCACGCGGCGAAGTAGAAGAAATCGACACGGAACAAACTCGTGAAAAACAGAAGTCCCGCAGTTTACCAGCGATACGCCTGGCTGTAGTGGCAAGGGCTCACCTATAATTGCGCGCCACTGAACGCACAGCCCAGTGGCTGGTCTATGCACCAGTAACCGAATCAGGAGAGTTTCATGCTGCGTTCCATGCTGCGCCTTGTTGCCCCATCCGTCGCCCTTGCGCTGGTCTTGCCTATGGGCGCCCACGCGGCCTCGCTGCTGGAGGCTCAAATGAACAAGAAGCTGCAAAGCGTCGCGGCCGAAAGCAACAAGGACCTGCCCCGGGAAATCGATGAAAAAACCCTGGAAGTCGCCTACACCGTTGAAGGCATGCAACTGATCGATCACCTCAGCGTGCTGCCTGACCGTGCCGAACAGATGCGCGCCAACCCCAAGGCTGTGTATTTCCAGCTGGGCCGCAGTGTGTGCACCAACCCGGGCTACCGCGAGCTGATGGCCAAGGGCGCAGTGATGCGCTACGAAATTACCGAGAACAAGACCAATCGCCCGGTGGCTTCCGTCAAGTTCGCAGAGGCCGATTGCCCGGCTCCGGCGAAAAAGAAAAAGTAACCTCTGCTTGACCCTCCCGCGCTGCTTCCCAGCGGCGCGCACGCTTCCTCTGCGTTTGCCACCAACGTCTAAACTGCGTAATGAACCCCCAATAAGCGGTTGCCAGCCAAGGGTTTTTCGGCCCATGATCAGTTCATCCCAGATGCCCGCCCACCCCAGTTTTTAATGCTGTTCTGTCATATTTTCAGGACAAAAAAGGCCTGCCCTCCTGCGGCATGCCGCGACACAAGCAGTGTCGTGGCCCAGGCGACGTTCTCGTCGACTACCCAGGCCCTGTAAAGAAGGAGAAATTGAATGCCTTATGAATCGAATGATTTGCTGCTTCGTCATTTTGAAGAAAACGGGACCGACCTCACTCAGCAGGTCGACGCACAAATTCAGTTGATCGCCCCCAACAGCCCGAATATCCCTCTTTATCGAGACATGATCCTCACCGTCCTGCGCATGGCCCAGGACGACCGTGATCGCTGGAACGCCAAGATCACCCTGCGTGCCATCCGTGAACTAGACCATGCCTTTCGGGTGCTCGAACAATTCAAGGGCCGGCGCAAAGTCACGGTATTCGGGTCGGCGCGTACGCCAGTGGAAAGCCCGCTGTATGCGCTGGCCCGAGAGGTGGGTGCCGCGTTGGCACGTTCCGACCTGATGGTCATCACCGGTGGCGGTGGCGGCATCATGGCCGCAGCCCACGAAGGCGCGGGCCTGGAGCACAGCCTGGGGTTCAATATCACCCTGCCCTTTGAACAGCATGCCAACCCAACCATTGATGGCACCGACAACCTGCTGTCATTCCACTTCTTCTTTACCCGTAAGCTGTTCTTCGTCAAAGAAGCCGACGCGCTGGTGTTGTGCCCTGGCGGCTTCGGTACCCTCGACGAGGCATTGGAAGTGCTGACCCTGATCCAGACCGGCAAGAGCCCGCTGGTGCCGGTAGTGCTACTGGATGCGCCGGGCGGTGGATTCTGGCAAGGCGCCCTGGATTTCATCCGCAGCCAGCTGGAAGCCAATCGCTACATCCTGCCCACCGACCTCAAACTGGTCCGCCTGGTCTACAGCGCCGAAGAGGCGGTGGACGAAATCAACCAGTTCTACGCCAACTTCCACTCCACTCGCTGGCTTAAGCGTGAGTTTGTGGTGCGCATGAATCATCCCCTGAGTGACCGCGCCCTGGCCCATATGCAGCAAGCGTTTGCCAGCCTGCGGCTCAGTGGCGAGTTCCAGCAACTCGCCTATACGGGCGAAGACCATGACGAACCGAGGTTCAGCCATTTGACGCGTTTGGTGTTCAATTTCAACGGTCGCGATCAGGGGCGATTGCGGGAGTTGGTGGATTACATCAACCTGCCGGAGAACTGGGCACAGGCCCAGGGCAAGGCACAGCAACGGATGACACCAGAAACAGCGTGATTTTTTGCAGGCAAAAAAAAAGGCCCACTATTTTCATAGTGGGCCTTTTGTTTTTTGCTCAGTCGTCCATATCCCGACCGCTCAATAAGCGGCTGATCATGTCCATCGAAAACCCGCGATAACTCAAGAAGCGACCTTGCTTCGCACGCTCCTTGGCATCAATAGGAAGATGCCCAGCAAACTTGCGACGCCAGGTTTCCTCCAACTGCGACTGCCAACTGATACCGCACTCACGTAGCGCAAGGTCAATATCGGCACGTTGCAGTCCACGCTGGCTCAACTCTTCGCGAATCCGCGCAGGTCCATAACCGGAGCGTGCGCGGTAAGACACAAAGCTTTCGAGGTAACGGGCTTCCGACAACAGCCCTTCTTCCGTCAACCGGTCGAGGGCTGTTTCGATCATCTCAGGCTCTGCGCCGCGCTGACGCAACTTACGTGTCAGCTCGACTCGACCATGCTCGCGGCGAGCGAGCAGGTCCATCGCAGTGCGCCGAACGGCGACGAGTGTATCCAGTACAACAGTCATCGCTTGCTTCAGACGTCAGTATCGGCTTCTTCCATTTCATCTACCGGCTCGCGGTTGGCAGCCGCCTTCACGTCCGGCGCTGCGGTCAACAGCTTGTCGCGGATCTGCTTCTCAAGCGTGGCAGCGATATCCGGGTTATCCGCCAGGAACTTGGCCGAGTTGGCCTTGCCCTGACCGATCTTGCTGCCGTTGTAGGCATACCAGGCACCGGACTTCTCGACGAAACCGTGCAGTACGCCCAGGTCGATCATCTCACCGTTCAGGTAGATACCCTTACCGTAGAGAATCTGGAACTCAGCCTGACGGAATGGCGGGGCAACTTTGTTCTTCACGACCTTGACGCGGGTTTCGCTACCAACAACCTCGTCACCTTCCTTCACCGCGCCAGTACGGCGGATATCCAGACGGACCGAAGCGTAGAACTTCAGCGCGTTACCACCGGTGGTGGTTTCCGGGCTGCCGAACATCACGCCGATCTTCATACGGATCTGGTTGATGAAGATCACCAGGCAGTTGGCGTTCTTGATGTTACCGGTAATTTTACGCAGCGCCTGGGACATCAGGCGGGCTTGCAGGCCCACGTGCATGTCGCCCATTTCGCCTTCGATTTCAGCCTTGGGCACCAGGGCTGCCACGGAGTCGACCACGATCACGTCGATGGCGTTGGAGCGCACCAACATGTCGGTGATTTCCAGGGCTTGCTCGCCGGTGTCCGGCTGGGAAACCAGCAGGTCATCAACGTTGACGCCCAGCTTGCCGGCGTATTCAGGATCCAGGGCGTGCTCGGCGTCGACGAACGCACAGGTGGCGCCCATTTTCTGCGCCTGAGCAATCACCGACAGGGTCAGGGTGGTTTTACCGGAAGATTCAGGACCGTAGATTTCAACGATACGGCCTTTTGGCAGGCCGCCAATGCCGAGCGCGATGTCCAGACCCAGAGAGCCAGTGGAAATAGCCGGGATCGCCTGACGGTCGTGATCGCCCATACGCATTACGGCACCCTTGCCGAATTGACGTTCGATCTGACCCAGGGCCGCAGCCAAGGCTTTCTTCTTGTTGTCGTCCATTAAAGTCCTCACGTAATCAATAAGGCCTGACGGCCAACACCTGTATAAGTAGACAGTATTGTTCCACAAAGATCTGAGATCGCCTACCCCTGATTGTCTATTTCTGCTGCAGCTCGTCGCAACAAGCCCTCCAGCGCGGCTTTTACCGTTTGTCGGCGGACCTCGTCGCGGTTGCCGGGGAAGTGTGCAAGCTCAGCCGTCACCTCTTCGCCCACGGCAAAAGCCAGCCAAACGGTGCCCACCGGCTTGTCCGGCGAACCGCCATCGGGGCCGGCAACACCGCTGACCGCCACGGCAAACCGCGCCAGGCTTTTTTCCTGCGCGCCGCGGGCCATCGCCTCCACCACTTCCTGGCTGACGGCCCCGACTTTGGCGAACAGTTTTTCCGGTACATTCAACTGCCGGGTCTTCTGTCGGTTGGAATAAGTGACATAGCCCGCCTCGAACCAGGCCGAACTGCCCGGGATCCGCGTGATGGCTTCGGCGATGCCGCCGCCGGTACAGGACTCGGCAGTCGTGACGTGGGCACTGAGCACCTGCAAACGGCGACCCAGTTCGGCAGCCAGTTGAGTGATTTCCTTCACGGTCGTCTCCAGGAATGGGCGGGGGTTTGCCTACCCTACAGGAGCCCATCGACCATGCAAGGTACAGAGTGCATCAAGACGCTAATGCGCGACGGCCTGCACGTAGGCCTGGCAAGCACGCAAGGCGATCAGGGCGTTATCGCCGTCGTCGGTGATGCGAATAATTCGCTGAGCATGCGCCGGGTCAAGTCGGGCTCGCGAGGTTGCATGAACCACGCCGCCGGGGCTGGGGGCGGCAGGCACTGTGCAGCCAGTGGTGACGGTGGCGAGAAGGACTGACAGCCGCACATCAGCAGTGGCCAGGCGATCGCGCAGAGCCGCTTGATTACGCAGGGCATCGTTCAATTCCTGAATGTGTTGGTGATCGCTAGTAGAGAGTTGCTGTTCAAGGGCCAGGCGCTTGGCCTGTTCAGCCTGTTGTTGCTGAAGAATTGCCTGGCTTTGTTGGCTGAGCGCCTGTGTATGTCGGACCGATTGCAGCTCCAGCTGCGCCCCGTATCGCCACGCCTGCACCTGCCAAACAAGCGCCATGAGCAGGCACACACCGACCAAGCGAAACGCACCTAGGAAACGCATAGCACCGCCTTCGCTCGCCCCCACAACCGCAAACGATCGTCCAGACCGTTGAGCCCACCATTGATACGGCGAGTGATGGTGGTGAACTGGTCTTCGTCGGCGAGCTCATTGAGGCCGTTGCTTTGCCAGAACCAGGCGGCAGATTCGCAGGCCCACTGTGGCTGCTCCAGCAATTTTGGTTGTCGCAGCAGACGATCGTCACCAAACAGAGCTTGGCTGCACGCCATGTAATTACGGCGCCCGGTGATCTGGATCAGCCCCCTGCCCCGATACATTTGCCCATCACCGTCGGCCTCAGGGGTGTTGCCCAGCCGCGCGGCCAAGCTGCCGGTGTCGTACTTGCTCAGGTATTGATCGCTACCCAATTCGCGCACGTACTGTAACTGGGCAGACTCGTGACCGATTTGGGCGAGGAAGGCGGCGACGCGACGGGCCGTATTGATCTGATGCCCCGCAAAGGCCGCATTTAGAAAGGTTAAAAAAATGCCCGCGCGAAGGCGGGCTCCAGGCATTACACCCAGAAGCTGAGCATGTGTGATTACCATGGGTTTTACTCTAAGGAAGGATCTACACCGATAAACCGCTGGCCTGGACCGTACTCCGATAGCCACCTTTTCGCTCGCCCCTGGATTTCACCGTTTTAATCGACCAGCGCCCTTGCATGAACCCCGGCCACGACTCATCCAGCAGCAACAGGCCTTCAGCAGCCAACGAAGGATTACCCGGGCAGACCACATCGATCTGCAACCCTTCGCGCCCCACCCGCCGCATCTCTCCCTGCGCCGCCGAGCGTGCTTCGTCCTCGCTCTGGCAGCGCTGTGTCACCACTTTGAAGGGTGCGATGCCCACCTTGACGACACGCTGTTTTCCGGCTGCCGCGTCCCACCATGACGTTTGCGCGCCGTTGTATTTGCCACGGCTGGTTTCGGTGAAACTGGCGCTAATGAACGCGCGGTCACCTGGACGATTGTCATGGGTAATCGACAACCGTACATCCGGCAATGCCTTGCCCGACAGCGTCTTGATCTGGCCTTTGCGCCCCAGTACATACAGCTCATCGACAGGCTTGGCCACCGCATCGAAGCGCTTGGCCAGGCGCGTCAGAAAGGCCATGTCGCTTTCATTGGTCTGATCGATGTGCGCGATCGGCTCACCGTCGAGTTCAGGCGCCACACGCGGTGAAAAACCGTATCGGGTGGTCAGTTGGCGAAACAGCGCACCCAGGGTTATCGGCCCATGGCTGGCGGTGCGGCGCTGTTTGAATTCGTGCTCGTCGAACGGTGCCGCCGTGGCCACCAGCACCAGTCGCAATGGGAACATCGACGGCGTGCGCTGGGTGATCTTGAACACGCCCTTATCCACCAGGCCCGATTCCAGATAGCCAATACGCAGGCCAATTTTGCCGCCCAGATCGGGCAGCCCTTCAAGCCCCTCGATATCGAGGGTCAACTTCAGTTGATCAGATACAAACCCCGCTGCGTCGGTATGCTCCCACTCCAATAGCCGCTCGTTGAATAACGCGGCATTGGCTCCGTATAGCTCCACTACAGGTGTAAATCCGAGTGCCATGATGGCTCCTTAATCCCAGGCAGAAACCGGCCGACTTGCAACCGGTTGCGCGTCCAATTCGGGCACCAGCACGCTGACGCCCGCCGGCAGTACCGCGCCCTGTTCGGCCAACTCCGGGTTCAAGCGCCACAACGCTTCTTCTGCGGCATCATCACTGCGCCCCAGTTCGCGGTAGAGCAACAGGTTCACCGAGTCGCCGGCAATACTTCGAACCCTACGCATTGACGAACTCCTCCAGTAACAATGTCCAATTGATCACCATGGCCGTCCCGTCGTCGATCACGCTGGCTTGTTTTTCACTGATCGACTGGATGGTCCATAGCCCCCAGTTACGCCCCAACCCGTCCACCAAAGGCAACGGCGCACGCAGGGCCTGCAGGGTGCGCAACTCATCCAGGCGCGCCATGCCATTGGCACGCGCAGCCTTGCCGCCCAATGCCAGCGTTTCGAGCCCCTGGCCGACCTGGCTGGATTTAGGTTTGCCGGCAATGATGTCGAGACTGACCCAGCCCCCGCTGCTACCACGATCAAGCGTGTCGTAGGCGAACCCACGGGACAGCCCGAAAATAAAAGTACCCAAGACCATCTGTTGTCGCATCACACAGCTCCATCGGTGAGTGCTGCGCCGCGTCGGGTCGCCAGCAGGTTGTCCATCGACAGCGGGGTAAATTGCGCTTCGATCTGTTGCACCACGAGCGCCGCCAGTTGTTGATGGCTGGCTTGCTCAGGCGCGGTGATGGTGATTTGCGGGGCGAAGTTGATTTGGCGGTTGTCGGCTTGAGGGGCGTTGAGGTTTTTGCTGACCTCCGTGGGGGATGGCAGGCGATCGCCCGTCCCCATCACTTTTTCAGCCAGCCACGCACCGACGTCACTGCCCACGAAAGTGCCCACAGCACCACCGACTACCTTACCGATTGCGCCCCCGGCGACGCCGCCCATCACACCGCCCAACACTGTGCCGGCACCCGGAACGACCGAACCGATAACAGCTCCCGCCAGCGTGCCGACCGCTCGGCCTATCGCCATCCCGGCCACATCACCGACGACACCGCCGGCAACACCGCCGCCGATAGAGCCCACGCTAGTGCCAACCGCTTGACCCAGGTTTCCGGTGATCGCGCCTTGCGTCATCTCGACACCGGCCTGGGCCACTACCAAACCCAGGGGGGCACCTTTGGCAAGCTTGCTCACCTTCGCCGCTTTGCCAGAGATGCCAGGGCCGGAAGCAGACGGGCGATTACCGTTGTGCCCGTCATTACTCGGGGCTTTGCGCTGGCTGTCCGGCGGTGTGGTTTTATTCCCGGCTGCCGGCCCCTCTCCGAGCACTTTCCCTGCGACCTTTTCGAAAATCTTGTCCTTCACGGCACCGAAAACACCGGAAACCACCGGGATCAGCACCGCCCCCGCCAGGGTGACGGCGGCGGCAGCCTTGGGCAGGCCCTCCGCGAGCCAAGCCACGCCACTGACCAGGCCGTTCATGGCGGTCAGCGAGGCATCCACAACGGGGGCCAGCGCTGTATCAGAGGCGGTGCTCAAGCGTGTGGTACTGGCCTCGTAGGCTTGCCGACGTGCGTAAGTAGAGTCCGCACGAACCGCGGCCGAACGCAGCACCGAACCTTGGTCGCCCAGCGTCGAAGTGGCGTAGGTGGATTTTTCTGCGACCAGCGAAAAGGCCTGTTTCACGCTGTCGATCACCGGTACCAGGCTCAGAATCGTCTGGTTGCCGTCGAACAACTGCGTCGCCAGCACCGCCTGCCTTTCGGCAGGTTGCGACTTGAGCGCCTCCAGCACCGTAAGCACGGCCTGTGGGGCGTCCTGTTTCATGCCCGCCGCGAGTACTTTTGGATCAAGTTTGAGCTCTGCCCAGGCACTACGTTGCCCTGCAGAGGCGTTATCACCTTTAGCCAGGACGGCGCTGATTTTTTCCAGCCCGGCACCAGCAACAGCCTTGCTGTTACCTGCGCTCAACAACGCCGCCGAAAGCGCTGCAGCCTGTTCGGGACTCATGCCCGCAGCCTTCGCGGCAGCGCCCTGAAGTTGCACAACAGCGCCGATATCAGCCGATTCGGCCTTGAGCGATACCTGGGTGCCCAGCACGTTTGTTGCGTCGGCAAGGTCCAAGGCTTGTGCGCGATCAAGGTGCATTGACTCGCGCCAGCCGCCCATGATTTCACCGGCATTTTTGACGTCGATCTTGAACGCCGTCGCCAGGATCGCAGCGTCGCGAGCGAACTGCTGCAGGTCTGCCCGGCGCCCAACGGGGTCGATATTGCCCGAAGCGTCCTTACGATCACTGCCGATACCGGAGCGGGCGGCGGCATACTCGACCTTCGCGAGGTCGACGGCACTGGCACCACTGGCAGCCACCACCGGCTCGGACGCCATGGCAAGGTTGGCTTCACGCAATGCCTTGCGCTCATGCCGGGCAAACATCAACAGTTGATCAATATCGGTCATCGCGGCGTCCAGCGCCTGCGAGAGTGTGCGCTTGTCTGTAGCCGCGACGGTCTTCGTACCCTCTGCGTTCCCGGCAGTTTGAGCTTGCCGGGCGTCCATCACCTTGAGCAACGAGACGTTGAACAGCTCCAGCGTATCGACCAACCGTACCTGCCCGTCCGCCAGATGCTTGATCTGCAAGCTGGCATCGGCCAATGCCAGGGCCAAACTCGCCGCACTCCCCGGGGCTACCTCAAGCGGGCTCGGCAGCGCTTGGGTGATAGGTTTGAGACTGGCCTGCATTCCTGTCATCTGAAGTGCGCCCTGAGTCATCACGCCGTCCTTGGCAATGGCTGACCCTGCTCCATGATTACTATCTGCCATTGCGCTCTACTCCTGTTTGACGCCAAGACGACTGATCGCGATGTCGTAGCGGCGCAATGCTTTGCCGGCTTCCCAATCGAGGATTTCCGCTTCGTTTACCGAGTAAACCAGCGGCACTACATCGAGGATCACTTCGATGTCGCGCTCCGAAAGAAGGCCGCCGGTTTGTTTAAAAAATCGTCGATGCGCTCCTGCAGCTCGGTCCAGTCGGGCACGGTCAGGCCGGCAAGATCAGGAATCATCAGGCCGGTGCAATGGGCGGTGATGAACTCAGCACGCTCTTTGTTAGTGGCGAGTTTTTTCATCACCTTGGTAGCGCGCAGGGCGGGCATTTCCAGGGGCAATTCCGTCAGGGTTCGGCCGGCGGCTTCCAGGGGTAATAGCAGGTGGACAGGCTGGTCGTGGGTCGTCACGTCCTGGTCCTTCAGGAAGAACGAGGCCGGGCGCGTCGACATTTCGTGTACGTACTGCGCAATGCTTACGTAGTCCGGGCGCTTGAGTTGGTCGAGCTCTTTTTCCGACAGGCCGGTGGCGAGTTTCGCCAGTTCGAAGAACTGGTCGTCCTCGTCATCACCGGCCCGGGCCAGCGCGTCTTTTTGCGCGGCGTAGAACAACGGTTTGAGTTGAACCTGCTCGATCATTGCACCGGTGTCGGCGGTGATCGGGGACAGCAGGATGTGCAACGGTGGCATCCAGGCCATGGGGAATTCCTTGTTGAGCGGTGTTGAAAAGTGCGAAAAATCTAAACCTGAGCATGGCCCCTGTGGGAGCTGGCTTGCCTGCGATGGCATCCACTCGATACACCAGGGATACCGAGTCGCCTGCATCGCAGGCAAGCCAGCTCCCACCTTGACCGTGCTCGCTTCAGATTGCGCCGGCCCTTAAGGCATCAGCACGGCGCGGCGGGCATCGCCAAGAATGTCGACGCCGTTGAGCACGAACTTCTGGGTGCGCACATCGATGTCGATCACCGAAATGCCATTTTCCAGACGGTTGTAGGTACGGCAGGACAGCTCCAGCGTGGTGGTGGCCTTATCACCCATTTTCAGCTTCGCCTCCTCCAGGGATTTGAGCTTGCCGCCCACGGTGTGGTAGGTGAAGTAGGTCTTGCCGTCCTGGTCTTGGCCGGCTTCACGCACGTTCAGCAAGATGTCGTCGCCCGTGCGCACGCCCAGGGCCAGCATGATTTGCGGGCCGGCACCTTGCAGCACCAGCTTGGCATTGAGCACCTTGCCGCTCTTGGCCATTTCCTCGGCAATAAAGCGCCCGCCGGACATGGGCTCCATGTCGAACTCGATCTTCGGCGGGGTGAACTCTTCCACGGTTGCGGACAACGGCAGGCCTTGAAGGGTGGCCGCAATGGCCTGTCTGACTCGGTTGGTAAACATTAGAGAACGTCCTCCAGGAACTGCTCGATGATTTCATCGCGGGCGTTGAGTTGATAAACCATGTGTTCGTTCGGCGCGTAGCGGCCGTAGTCGATGACGATGAACCAGGTGCCGTTCTTGTACTTCTCGACGCTGTTCAGTTCCGGGTGCAGGTACACGCTGCCGCCGGGGATGGTTTCGTCGGCCACCAGGGTTTGCAGCCAGTCGTTGATGCGTTTGACCTCCTGGTCCATGAAGGACTTGGTGAGGTTCTTGGCCATGGCTTTCTGGCCGGCCTTGACCAGCTTGCGGCTGATGGCATCTTCCAGGCCGACGTAGCTGATGAACTTACCGGTGATGGAGCGGTTGCCCAGCAGCGAGAAGCCGCCGAGGATGGTGCGAGCGTAGTAGCTCACGCCGTAGCGGTTGAGCAGGTCGCCTTCGGTGGAGGTGTCGAGGATGTTGTACTCGACCACGCGGGAAACGTCCTCGGCGAAGGTCACCTGGCTACCTGGGCTTTCCCATTGCTTGACCTTGGCCAATGCGGCGATGGCCAGCGAGGATGGCGACAGGAACACGTTCTTCTTCGCGGCCTTGGAGTACACCGACGGCATGTTGTGCACCAGCAGGCAACGGTCGAAGCCCAGGTCGGCCCCGCCCAGTTCGCCGCTGTAGGTCACTTGGTCGGCAACGGACGCGTCCTTGCCATCCAGTACCACACGGGCCTTGATGCGCTTGCCGAAGGAGGCGAACTCACCAGCCACTGCCTTGGTGCCGGTAAAGCCTGGAGCGCCGATGATGGTCAGGTCTTCAGGCACGCTGCTCAGGGCCGCCAGGCCCAGTTTGCGACCGGTGACCGGGTCGTTGCCGCCGATCACATTGTTGATCGTATCGGCCGGAGTGGCGCCCTCTTCGACGATCACGACATAGACCGGCACCTTCACCACTTTGAGGATCTGGTACACCGCCTGGAACAGGGTGCCCGACTCAGTGCGGGTAGGGTCCAGCAACGCCTGAGTGGTAAAGCTGTTGATGCGAAACGGCGCGTTTTTCGGGATCGACGCATGGGCATTCGGCGCAGTGCCGACCAGGCCAATGACGTTATCGCCAAGGCCACCCATGGCCTCGGGGGATTCAGTGGCATTCACAGTGATGCCGTTGTGCTCGAAGTTCAGGACTTCTGCCATGGTTATTCAGCCTTCTTGGGGGTGGAGTTGAGGACGCTGGTCAGTTCCAGGCGGCCAGCGGTGCGCAGGGCGGATGCTTCGACGTCGAGCAGTTCCAACTCCTCGCCGGCGGTGGACCAATGGCCGTTGCCGGTGGGGAATGGGATGAGGACGGTGTAGGTTTGGCGGGTGGGCATGGGTGGAAATCTCCGGGTGGGAAATGTAAAAGCCCCTGCGGGGAGCGGCTTTGGGGAGGCGAAAAAAAACCGCTTTCGCGGTGGGTTATTTCAGGAAATCAGGCAACTCTGGCCATTCGACTTTGTAGGGATCGCCCGAGTCTTGTGGGACGTCGCGTACTGCCTGTCGATAAAGCGCAAGCTCACTACGTTGCAGGTCAGTCAGTGAGCTGTCTAAGGACTGCATTGCCTCTGTGGAAGCCAATAGCTGTTGACGACGAGTGCGTATAGAGGCCCATTCGGCAAGAGCAATAGACTCGGGGTTAGGTTTATACTCAAATTCCGACTTAACTAGTTCATTCACTTAAAATTCCACCTTATCAGTAAGCGATAGCTTCGAGCTAATGGTCCCAACGGCAAACAAACCGCCGATACCGACTTGCATAGTATCAATACGGATGGTAGTCACATAAATACTTGGAAATTTCAGACGCATAATCACATTACCACTCGCGTCCGTGTAAATTCCCGGAGACATATTTCCGAATACAGACTTGTTCAATACAGCGCGCTGAGGTGAGTAGCAATAACCCACAATTGTCTCATCCACGATGCTTGCACTTCCGTAGCTGTAACCACGAATATTAAACCAGAACATCTGAGTATGAGTATTAATGTTAACCGGCAACTTAAAGTGCATGTACACGTCAGCCGACGTGCCTAGATCAATGATGGGGAAACCACCTGACGCCCCGGTATTCTGAGGACCACCAGTACCCCATACGCCGCCTTGGAAGACGTTTAGCTGAACGGAACCTGCGGCCCCGACCAGCCCAACCATATCTTTTTTGCTGCGAAAATCATCAAACTCCGCCCGTGCAACGTCCATACGGTCGTCTATCTGAGAAATCTTACCGTTAACCGCAGTTGTCAGATTATCTGCGGCAGTGACCAAGTCACCAATTTTCTGCTCAATTCCCATAATCAACCTCTGAATTAAATACTAAGGAACAACGCAAAGCAGTCCCAACTAAACTTTTCGCTCCAGCTCCACCACCCGAAACAGCATACCTAAATGCCGCCCCATATTATTCACATTAGCAGCAGCAACAGCCGCCAACTCTTCTGTAAACAACAAATTAAGGTTGTGCTCCCCCACCACAATCATCACGCTATCCGCCGGCAACGGCGAAACATCCAGCGTGAACTTCTGCAACACCCGCGCCGCCGCCGCTTTATACGTCAGCAACGTCCCCGCCACGGAATACACCGCCAGCAAGGTGCCGCTGGCGAGGTAAAAACCGAACTCACCAATCTCATACTCACCGTCGCCATCGAACAGCGCGGCCATCCTGAGTTGGCGCTCGCCCAGGTCTTCGTAATCGACGATGGCCACCCGTTGGCGCTCGTCACGCAAGGCCACTTCCGTGCCGTCGGGGTTGTAGCGGCCGGTGCCGGCGCCGATGTGGGTGATTTCGCCTTTGAGGCCCTGGTTCTTTGCCTGCAGCACTTCATCCAAACCTTTGGAGGTGAAGCGCACCAGGCGCGTGATTTCATCTGTCATGGCTGCGCCCTGAGGTCGTAATCGTTAATGGTGTAGTGCTGGGCAACCCCGGCACTGTTTAGCCGGGCAACCAGCGCCAAGTCCGGCAACGCGCCGTTCAGATAGAACTCGCCGTCGCTTAAAGGCGCGTCGAGCACTTGCGTGAGGGCGAGCTGGCCTTCGGTTTCATGCACGATGGTAATCGTCGCCTGATCGCGCTCACTTTTGGCTGCGTTGATACGCCGGATCAGCCGGTTGTGGTCGCCGCTGGACCAACTGCGCCCGATGATCGCCTGCACGTCGAAGGTGTAAGGCACGCCCAGCGGACGTTGCTGGTACCAGGCGCTGATATTGGGCGTGAAGCCCAATGACTCCACCGCATGACTCAGCGCCTTGGGTGTGCCGGCCTGGCGCTGGATCTGCCAGGACAAGGCCACGGTCAGGCGTTTCTCCGCCTCGCTGGCCTCGGCATCCCACTCGCTGACGCCACGGTCTGCGGCCAGGTAAGGCAGGAATTCGCTGGGGGTGTGCAGCGGGTTCATCAGTGCCGGAAACGGCGGGGTGACGCGCTCAAGCAATGTGCCGAAGCCCAGGTCCAACGCCTTTTCCAGCGGTGAGCTGTTGGCGGGCAGCAAACTCGCTTTGGGTTCACTCATAGCGTGCGCACCTCCACCTCGACGCCCGTGCAATGCGGGGCCTGGAACGCGGTGCTGACAATCGGCGCCAGCGGTTCGAGGATGTGCAGTTGCGCAGCGCCGGCGCTGTGGATGGCGTAGTCGATCCAGCTGGGGTCCACCCGCCCTTCCAGGCGGTGGCAGGACTCTGCGTAATCTTGCAGCAGTTTCTGCGCCGCCACTTGGGTCAGGCCCGAGTCCGGGCCGGCGTTGATCTTGGCCACCACGCGAATTTTGTAGGGCTGAATCTGTGCGCCCTGGACGCTGACAAGATCGGTTTCGGGCCGTACATCCGGCCGTGCGAAATGTCGACGTACACCGTCAAGCAAGTCGGCAGATGGCGTGCCGTCACCCTCCCTGGAAAGCACGGTGACCATGACTTCCCCCGGTGCGGTGCGTCGAGCATTGCCGTCCTTGATCTGGGCCGCATAGCCGTCCGGGTCGAAGGTGTAGGTGACCGTCACGACACCCGGCGTCGCGCTCTGTACTTTCACCGCCGGGCGCTCGCCGAGGGTGAACACTTCGCGGCGATACTGCATGCGTGATCCCGCTGCCGGCGCGTGGGGGGCCAAGTAGTAACGCAGGCGAGCGTCGTCGTCGCTTTCCAGGGTTGGCGGCACCGGCGGGAACGCGGCCGGGTCGCCAGGGTCGAGCATTTGGCGTTCCAAGCCCATATCGGCCAGGCGTGCATCCAGGTTACTGCCGGTTGCCCACCACGCCAGCATCTGCTTGATGCGGGCGTTGTATTTGCGTTCGTGGGTTTGCAGACGCACGCAAAAAGCCTCCAGGGCCAGGGTCAGCAGTTCGCTCTCGTTATCGAGGCTGACCTGGAGTTTGGCTGCGCTTTGCGGCGCGCGGGTGGCGACATAGTCGATGACAAACGCTTTGAATTCGGCCAGCAACGGTTCGAACTCATCCACCTTAATGATGGCCGGTTCCGCCAGTTGGTTCTGGCCGGGGATCAACATGCTCATGTCACGACCTCGAAGGATTGTTGGCGGTTTTTCCAGGTGCCGGCAAACCGCAGCAGCAGGCCGGCGCCCTGGCGGGTAGCGACGATGACCTGAGGGTCGAAGTCGCCAACGCCGTTGTGGATGTTGTAGAACGCTTGGGCGGCGTGGCTTTGGGCGAGGATCAGCAAGTCGTCGCCCAGGTTCTGGCCGAGCAACTGCGGGATCAGCGAGCCGTACAACGGGCGTTTTTGCCGCGTTCCAATGGGAGTGGTCAGCGCCCGGGTGGCGCGCTGCACAAATTGCAGCCAGTCATCGACGGCTGCCCCGGTGTTCCTATCGATTCCGAGCATGGGATGTCCTTATCGGGGGCTGATGACGCGTCCTTGATGGTCCACCACCGGGCCGCTGAAGTGCGTGCCGCCGGCATCCAGCAACAGGCTGGTACCGCCGACTTGCAGGGTGATGCCCTGGGCGTTGAGGGTCAGGCTGGCGGCGCCGACTTTGACGTCAACTTGTTCGCGGGAACCGCTGAAGGTGGTCGGGCCATTGGCCCAGTTGAAGGTGTGGCTGGCGTCGTCGTAGTCGCTTTGGGTGCCGTCTTGATGGCGGCGCCGGGTCAACGTCGCAACGCTGGAGACTGGCGGAAAACGATCACTGTTGAGGCCAAACAAAGCCACGGATTGCACACCGCCTTCTCCCCCGCCGTAGTTGAGCAGCAGGCATTGTTCACCCACCGTGGGGATACGGGTTTCAGTTTGGGCCCCGGCACTGGGGTTGAAAAAACGGATCGCCGGGGTGAGCAAGTCACCGTGGCTGACCTTGCAGGTGTTGCTGGCCGCGTCGACCTGCTGGCAAATGCCGATCCGACAAAAGCTCTCGGCGCGGCGGTAGAGGTCTTCGAGCTGGGACTCCATCTCGGCCAAGCGTTCGACGATCGGCCCCAATTGCATGCGTAATAGCGCGTCGAACATAAGCTACTCCGCCAGTGGTTTGTATTGGGCCGGGTCGTCGATGTTGGAGACGTCCCAGGTGCAGGCAAACAGCGGCTGGCCTGGAGGATCTTCAAGTAACGACGGCCCCAGATAGAGGGTCTGAGTGAAGGAAACCGTCCAAGTGTCGTAGTCCGCATCAAGGGTGCTACGCACAGCCGGAGCGGCGACGATATTGGCGGGCAAATCGCATTGTGTCGTGGGCAGGTTCCAACGGTTATCCAACACCAGGTCCATGAGTTGGCTGGCCAGGTCACAGGCATCGAACGGCAATGCGCCGGGAGCGACCATGGCCCTGAGTGAAATGCTCAGCACGTGGGCCTTGCGCCCTTCGCGAGAGCGAATACCCGGGCCGTTGCCTTCGACCGTGACCTGCACACCGGTTTTTTCGGCGTCGCCCTGGAAGTCCTGATGACTGCCGACCTTGAGGTCCGGGAAGGCTGCATGCAGCGCAGCGGCCACGGCCTGGGGCAGTTGGGATGGCTTTTCGATAAGCGTCATTTTAAGTAGCGTCCTTGCAACAATTACTGCGGGTCCTGGCGGGAGCCTTGGTTGATCCCGATGCGCTTGGCCGCCCATCGCTCGTAAAGGCCGATAGCCACGTCGGCACCGGCCATGGCGGTCAGGCAACCGATGGCGCCGGCGGTCCAGATCGACATCCCCGCTGCGTAGCACAGCATCAAAGCCGAAACCCCGCAAACCATGCACGCCCCGGAACGCAGGGCCAGGCGACGGATCAACGACCAACCGCGGGCGCCCTCCTTGTCGGCCCGCCACATCTCGCCGGATACGCCGCCGATCACTGCCAGTACGATGACCAGCCAGATAGGCATTTCCGCTAACGCTTGCTGTTCATTTGTCATGTCACGCCTCCTGGCTGAGCAATTAATAATCCATATTTCATTTACAGATGCTTCGATAGGTAGGCATTCCAAAAAGCCCGGTTGCCCGGGCTTTTCAGTAATGCTGTCCTCGGACTTTCGGCGCTACTGGCGCGGTACGGTCCTTTCCTCAATGTTTTTTCCGACCACGATCCCTGTCTGCCGGATAACTGCTTCTGGTGCTTTACGCTGCACACCCGGGTCAGTTGCCAACCCTCTGAACCGTTAAGGCCGGTTCATCGCTGCCTGTTTTTTGAAGCGTTAAAACTAAAGAGCGTCGGCATCCTTGCCGGTGTTGCCTGGCATCCCTGCCATCGCTTCGATGGCGTCCTTGCCGATGTTGCGTGCCTTCCTTGTCTTCCTTGGCAGCATCCTTGCCGCCTCCACCAGGCCTTGTTGGCTGGCTTGAGATGAAGAATATGCATGTATGCATATACAGTCAATGCACAAATGCATTTATTTTTGCTATAGGAATGCACGGATGCATTGGAAGCCTGGCGGGCTTGGGTTTTGCCGGTTTTCTATGGACGAAAAAAAACCCGCACATGGGCGGGTTTCTTCTTACGCGTGGAGGTTAGCGGGCGTACATGCCCCACCAGAAAACATGACCGAGGATGCTGATCTGCTCGTCCTGGATATCCTGGAAACTGTAGTCCTCATCCGGGTGCTCATCACGGTTGAAGCTGCGCAGGCGAATCCCGGAAGGCAGGCGGTAGAGCTGTTTAACCCGCAACTGGCCGTTGTGATTGATTGCATACAGGTCGCCATCGACGATATCGCCGATGCCGCTCTTGCCAGCATTCACACCGACCGTGGCGCCGTCGCGCAATACCGGCAACATACTGTTGCCGCGCACCGTCACGCACTTGGCCTGGTCGAACTGCACACCGTTATGCCGCAGGCTGCGCTTGCCGAACCGCAGGCTGGCCTTCTCGCTTTCCTCGATGACGAATCTTCCTGATCCAGCAGCCAATTCAACCTCGCGCAGAAAGGGGATCGACACCTCGTCGTCATTAACGGGGGTGTCGTCGTCCCACAGGCTTATGTCCTTGAGTTCCGAATGCATCGGGTCGCGCCCGTCATCGCGCAAAACGCCCACTGCTGCGCGCCCGCGCAGGTAATCAGTACTCACGCGGAAATACTCGGCGATACGGGAGATGTGTTTATCCGACGGATCAACGATCTTGCCGCTGAGGATCCGGGACAATGTGGATTGAGGCACGCCAGTGCGCCGGTGAAGCTCCGTGGGGGAGATCCGGTCGCGATCCAGCAGTTCTCTTAAGACAATAGAAACGTTGCGTTTTTGCATAACGCGGATAGTGACGGGAGTTTTTGGGGTTGGCAAATGCTAATTTGCATATCTATACATAAAATGGATGTATTAAGTGAAGTTTTGGCCAGTAACGGGGCTGTAATCGCGTGATAATTTCTACCCCCTACGGATCGACCCCGATGAGCTTCGCAACGTGTTTGCCGCTTATCAGGGACGACGTTCACGTGGATTTGCCCATCAAGCATATCGACAACTCTGGACGGCAGGTGTCGACAAGATTGACTACCATATTCCCGAGCAGCATGCACCGGCCGATCTAGCGGTTAAGCTCGGGCCGCCATCAGGAGCGCGTTGATCAATCAAGCAGGGCTTGTCCAAAGAAGCAAAAAGCTCCTTTGCCGACTTTATCCGTAACGCAAAATCCGAGCAGAAAAAGCGCGTCTACAGTGAGGTTCTGACTGAAGCGACCAAGCAGCAGAATCTCGTGATGATGAAGGCAGAAGCGAAAAGAGCTTGAT
Source organism: Pseudomonas sp. MF6751 (assembly GCF_016613265.1). NCBI lineage: Bacteria > Pseudomonadati > Pseudomonadota > Gammaproteobacteria > Pseudomonadales > Pseudomonadaceae > Pseudomonas > Pseudomonas sp. MF6751. The sequence continues at coordinate 66,633 of NZ_JAENSV010000015.1, read as the reverse complement.
TGCACACCACCTTTCGAAGCCCGGCCCTGTGCCGGGCTTTTTATTGGGTCAATTTGCATTTTACCTAGCCGTTTGCAACCTGCGAACGCGCCACTTCGCGTGTTAACCTTGCCGCCATCGCAAAAAATGCTGGGCCAAGCGCCCCCTTTGCCCCATCACTTTCAACGAATTTGCCTATTACCCAATGAGTAAAAACACCTCCGATCTGTCCTCCCACACCCCGATGATGCAGCAGTACTGGCGCCTGAAAAACCAGCACCCTGATCAGTTGATGTTCTATCGCATGGGCGACTTCTACGAGATCTTCTACGAAGACGCGAAGAAGGCCGCCAAGCTGCTGGACATCACCCTGACCGCGCGCGGGCAGTCGGCGGGGCAGTCGATTCCGATGTGTGGGATTCCTTACCACTCGTTGGAAGGCTACCTGGTCAAGCTGGTGAAGCTGGGTGAGTCGGTGGTGATCTGTGAGCAGATCGGCGACCCGGCCACCAGTAAAGGGCCGGTGGAGCGTCAGGTAGTACGCATTATTACGCCGGGCACGGTGAGTGATGAGGCGTTGCTGGATGAGCGTCGCGACAACCTGATTGCGGCGGTGTTGGGCGATGAGCGTTTGTTCGGCCTGTCGGTGCTGGATATCACCAGCGGCAACTTCAGCGTGCTGGAGATCAAGGGCTGGGAGAACCTGTTGGCGGAACTTGAGCGTATCAATCCGGTGGAGTTGTTGATTCCGGATGATTGGCCCAAGGACTTGCCGGCGGAGAAACGTCGTGGGACCAAGCGTCGTGCACCGTGGGATTTCGAACGCGACTCGGCGCTGAAAAGTCTGTGCCAGCAGTTCTCGGTGCAGGACCTTAAAGGCTTCGGTTGCGAAACCCTGACCCTGGCCATCGGTGCCGCAGGCTGCCTGCTCAGCTACGCCAAGGAAACCCAGCGCACTGCCCTGCCGCACTTGCGCACCCTGCGCCATGAGCGTCTGGACGATACCGTGGTGCTCGATGGCGCCAGCCGTCGCAACCTGGAATTGGACACCAACCTGGCCGGTGGGCGTGATAACACCCTCCAATCGGTGGTGGACCGTTGCCAGACCGCGATGGGCAGCCGTTTGCTGACCCGTTGGTTGAACCGTCCGCTGCGGGATTTGACGGTGTTGCAAGCGCGCCAGTCTTCCATTACCTGCCTGCTCGACGGCTATCGCTTTGAAAAACTGCAGCCGCAACTGAAAGAGATTGGCGATATCGAGCGCATCCTGGCGCGGATCGGCCTGCGCAATGCGCGGCCCCGCGACTTGGCGCGCCTGCGTGATGCCTTGAGCGCCCTGCCGCAGTTGCAAGTGGCGATGACCGAACTGGACACGCCGCACCTGCAACAGCTTGCAGTCACCGCCGGCACTTACCCGGACCTCGCAGCGTTGCTGGAAAAGGCCATCATCGACAACCCGCCGGCGATCATTCGTGACGGCGGTGTGTTGAAAACCGGCTACGACAGCGAGTTGGATGAGCTGCAATCCCTCAGCGAAAACGCCGGGCAGTTCCTGATCGACCTGGAAGCCCGCGAAAAAGCCCGTACGGGCCTGGCTAACCTGAAGGTCGGCTATAACCGCGTGCATGGTTACTTTATCGAGTTGCCGAGCAAGCAGGCGGAGTCGGCGCCTATCGACTATCAACGTCGCCAGACCCTCAAAGGCGCCGAGCGTTTTATCACCCCCGAGCTAAAAGAGTTCGAAGACAAGGCGCTGTCAGCCAAAAGCCGCGCCCTGGCGCGGGAAAAAATGCTCTACGAAGCCTTGCTCGAGGACTTGATCAGCCGCCTGGCGCCGTTGCAAGACACCGCCGCCGCCCTGGCGGAGCTGGATGTGTTGAGCAACCTCGCCGAACGTGCGCTGAACCTGGACCTCAATTGCCCACGGTTTGTCAGCGAACCGTGCATGCGTATCGTGCAAGGTCGTCACCCGGTGGTAGAGCAGGTGCTGACTACGCCGTTCGTCGCCAATGACCTGTCGCTGGACGACGATACCCGCATGTTGGTGATCACCGGTCCGAACATGGGTGGTAAATCCACCTACATGCGCCAGACCGCGTTGATCGTGCTGTTGGCGCATATCGGCAGCTTCGTCCCAGCAGCCAGTTGCGAACTGTCCCTGGTGGACCGCATTTTCACGCGGATCGGCTCCAGCGATGACCTGGCCGGTGGCCGTTCGACCTTTATGGTGGAAATGAGCGAAACCGCCAACATTCTGCACAACGCCACCGAACGCAGCCTGGTGCTGATGGACGAAGTGGGCCGCGGCACCAGCACCTTCGACGGCCTGTCCCTGGCCTGGGCCGCGGCCGAACGCTTGGCGCATCTGCGTGCGTACACGCTGTTCGCCACGCACTACTTCGAGCTGACGGTGTTGCCGGAAAGCGAGCCGCTGGTGGCCAACGTGCATCTCAATGCCACCGAGCACAACGAGCGCATTGTGTTCCTGCACCATGTGCTGCCAGGGCCGGCAAGCCAGAGCTACGGCCTGGCCGTGGCGCAGTTGGCCGGTGTGCCGAGCGAGGTGATCACCCGTGCCCGTGAACACCTCAGCCGCCTGGAAACCACGGCCCTGCCCCATGAAACGGTGGTCGCCAGCCCGGCCAAAGCCAGCAAGAAACCCGCCGCGCCGCACCAGAGCGATATGTTCGCCAGCCTGCCCCATCCAGTGCTGGATGAGTTGGCAAAGCTTGACCTGGATGACTTGACGCCGCGTAAAGCGCTCGAAATGTTATATGCACTGAAGACTCGGATATAACGCAGACGCTTGCAAGCTGATAGAATCTCGCGCGGTTTGGGATGCTGCGGGCTTTTAGCCTGGTCCGCAGACTATCGCTCTCAAACCTCGCGAACCCCACCAAAAGGGGTTTCGCTGCCGCCGCCTGAGGAGAAAATTAGAAATGACCTTCGTCGTCACCGACAACTGCATCAAGTGCAAGTACACCGACTGCGTAGAAGTCTGTCCGGTGGACTGCTTCTACGAAGGCCCGAATTTCCTGGTTATCCACCCGGATGAGTGCATCGACTGCGCCCTGTGTGAACCAGAATGCCCGGCCGTCGCGATTTTCTCCGAGGACGAAGTGCCTGCGGAGATGCAGGAGTTTATTCAGCTGAACGTCGAGTTGGCGGAAATATGGCCGAATATCACCGAGCGCAAAGACCCGATGCCCGATGCTGCGGAGTGGGATGGCAAGAAAGGTAAGATTGCAGACCTCGAACGCTGATAGCGTCGTCGCCCCCAAAAGGCCCCTTGCGGGCCTTTTTGCGTTTCTGAAGGAAGCGTTTTACTTTTCTATAGGCAAAAAAAAGGGGCGGTATGACCCGCCCACATTTTTTCCCTAGTCCCTGTATTCCTTTTCATCATCCTGATGAATCGCATCCTGCGACGTTCCTTCAAACCATCGTTCCTTGATGGCTGTGCCAATCCGTGGACACGGGGCTGATGTTAGAGCGTTCCGAGAGAAGTTCAACGCGCCCCCCACGGCGGGCTGACAAACTTTTCCGCTCGCCAGAATGAAAATAATCGTTATTTTTCAAAACCTTAGATAATAACTTCGTCGATTCAAGACGTACGCAACCGCTAAAAAAACCAAACACTTACGGAAAAGTAAGCGAATGCTTACACGCGCATTACGCAAAGTAGCAGCAAGCCCTATTGGCGCCCCACCTGTAGGAGCGAGCTCGCTCGCGAAAAACCTGAGAGCACCACGGATCGTCAGGCTTTTCGCGTAACCGTTAAAGCCAAATCAATCGTCGCTCACGGTAATGGTCGGCATCGCCGGCGCCGTCGCTTCCTGCAAAACAATCCGCGCACCGACGTGACGGGCCAATTCCTGATAGATCATCGCGATCTGCCCATCAGCCTCTGCCGCTACGGTAGGTTTGCCACCATCGGCCTGCTCGCGAATCTCCATCGCCAATGGCAACGATGCCAACAGTTCAACGCCATACTGGGTAGCGAGCTTCTCGCCCCCACCTTCACCGAACAGATGCTCGGCATGCCCGCAGTTGGAACAGATGTGTACCGCCATGTTTTCCACAACACCCAGCACCGGGATGTTGACCTTGCGGAACATCTCCACACCTTTCCTGGCGTCGAGCAGCGCCAGGTCCTGAGGCGTGGTGACAATCACTGCACCGGCCACCGGGACTTTCTGCGCAAGGGTCAACTGGATGTCGCCGGTGCCTGGCGGCATGTCGATCACCAGGTAGTCGAGGTCGCCCCAAGCCGTTTGTGTGACCAGTTGCAGCAACGCACCGGAGACCATCGGCCCGCGCCAGACCATCGGCGTGTTGTCATCGGTGAGAAACGCCATGGACATCACTTCCACACCCAGCGACTCGATGGGCACAAACCATTTCTGATCCTTCACCTTCGGCCGCGTGCCTTCGGCGATGCCGAACATCACGCCCTGGCTCGGCCCGTAGATGTCGGCATCGAGAATGCCCACGCGCGCACCTTCCCGCGCCAGGGCCAGGGCCAGGTTAGCCGCCGTGGTGGATTTACCCACGCCGCCCTTGCCGGACGCCACCGCCACCACGTTCTTGACGTTGGCCAGGCCCGGGATCTGCGCCTGGGCCTTGTGCGGCGCGATCACACATTGGATATCGACCTTGGCCGAACTCACGCCGTCCAGGCCCTCGATGGCCATTTGCAACATCTGCGCCCAACCGCTTTTGAACAAACCCGCGGCATAACCCAGTTGCAACTGCACCGACACTTGGTCGCCCTGGACCTCGATGGCACGCACACAACCGGCACTGACCGGGTCCTGGTTCAAATAAGGGTCGGTGTACTGGCGAAGAACGGCTTCCACCGCTGCGCGATTGACGGCGCTCATGGGCTACTCCCGAAAAAAGACTGACTGAAACAGGCGGCTATCCTAACCGTTCCAGCCGCCGAACGGCATGCTTTCGAAGGTGCGCAAGACACTGAAACAGCGTCACGGGGTGAAATAAATTTCCCGGCGCTTTATAGTGGCCGACCTCCGTTTCATCAAGTAGCCGAGCCCCATGTCCGAGCCACGCAAGATCCTCGTCACCAGCGCCCTGCCCTATGCCAATGGTTCCATCCATCTTGGCCATATGCTTGAGTACATCCAGACCGATATGTGGGTGCGCTTCCAGAAGCATCGCGGCAATCAATGCATTTATGTCTGCGCGGACGACGCCCACGGTTCGGCCATCATGTTGCGCGCCGAAAAGGAAGGCATCACCCCGGAACAACTGATCGCCAATGTGCAGGCTGAACACAGCGCCGACTTTGCCGAGTTCCTGGTGGATTTCGACAATTTCCACTCGACCCACTCCGAAGAAAACCGCGAGCTGTCGAGCCAGATCTACCTGCGGCTGAAGGAAGCCGGGCACATCGACCAACGTTCGGTGACCCAGTATTTCGACCCGGAAAAGAAAATGTTCCTGGCCGACCGTTTCATCAAGGGCACCTGCCCTAAATGCGGCACCGAAGACCAGTACGGCGACAACTGCGAAAAATGCGGCGCGACCTACGCACCGACCGATTTGAAGGATCCCAAGTCAGCGATCTCCGGTGCCACTCCGGTGCTCAAGGACTCGCAGCACTTCTTCTTCAAGCTCCCGGATTTCCAGCAAATGCTGCAAACCTGGACGCGCAGCGGCACCTTGCAGGACGCCGTGGCCAACAAACTCTCCGAATGGCTCGACAGTGGCCTGCAGCAGTGGGACATCTCCCGCGACGCGCCGTACTTCGGCTTCGAGATTCCGGGCGAGCCGGGCAAGTATTTCTATGTATGGCTGGACGCGCCGATCGGCTACATGGCCAGCTTCAAGAACCTGTGCGACCGCACCCCGGAGTTGGACTTCGACGCGTTCTGGGGCAAGGACTCCACCGCCGAGCTGTACCACTTCATCGGCAAGGACATCGTCAACTTCCACGCGCTGTTCTGGCCAGCGATGCTTGAAGGCTCGGGCTACCGCAAGCCGACCGGTATTGCCGTGCACGGCTACCTGACGGTCAACGGCCAGAAAATGTCCAAGTCCCGTGGCACCTTTATCAAGGCGCGCACCTACCTGGACCACCTGTCGCCGGAATACCTGCGCTATTACTACGCGTCCAAGCTGGGCCGTGGCGTCGACGACCTGGACCTGAACCTGGAAGACTTCGTACAGAAGGTCAACTCGGACCTGGTGGGTAAAGTCGTCAACATCGCTAGCCGTTGCGCCGGGTTTATCCACAAGGGCAACGCCGGTGTACTGGTAGCCGAGAACGCCGCACCGGAACTGACCGACGCCTTCCTGGCCGCCGCGCCAAGCATCGCCGACGCTTATGAAGCCCGCGACTTTGCCCGCGCCATGCGCGAGATCATGGGCCTGGCCGACCGCGCCAACGCGTGGATCGCCGACAAGGCGCCGTGGTCACTGAACAAGCAGGAAGGCAAGGAAGCTGAAGTCCAGGCGATCTGCGCCACCGGGGTCAACCTGTTCCGCCAGTTGGTGATCTTCCTCAAGCCGGTGCTGCCACTGCTGGCCGCCGATGCCGAGGCGTTCCTCAACGTGGCGCCGTTGAGCTGGAACGATCACACCACCTTGCTCGGCAATCATCAATTGAACGCGTTCAAGCCCTTGATGACCCGAATTGACCCGGTGAAAGTCCAGGCCATGACCGACGCTTCGAAAGAAGACCTGGTGGCCAGCCAGACCGATACCGGCCAATCCGCGCCGGCGGGCAATGGCGAACTGGCCAAGGACCCGATTTCCCCGGAAATCGATTTCGACGCCTTTGCCGCCGTAGACCTGCGTGTGGCGCTGATCATCAAGGCCGAAGCCGTCGAAGGTGCCGACAAGCTGCTGCGCCTGACGCTGGATATCGGTGACGAACAGCGCAACGTATTCTCCGGCATCAAGAGCGCTTACCCGGCCCCGTCCAAGCTCGATGGCCGCCTGACCATGATGATCGCCAACCTCAAGCCACGGAAAATGAAGTTCGGCATTTCCGAAGGCATGGTGATGGCGGCGGGCCCTGGCGGCGAAGAAATCTACCTGCTGAGCCCGGACAGCGGTGCCAAGCCGGGTCAACGCATCAAGTAACCTCTGCAAAATGCCCCGCTGTTGCTAACGGCGGGGCTTCTCAGCTTGCCCTCCTCCCTGGGCCGGGCGTCAACGCTATGATCACAGCATGAACCTCATTCAACGTATCGACGCGCTGCTGCCGCAGACTCAATGCGGCAAGTGCGGGCACCCGGGTTGCAAGCCTTACGCAGAAGGCATCGCTAAAGGCGAAGCCATCAACAAGTGCCCGCCCGGTGGGCAGGAAACCATTGAGGGGCTCGCGCAACTGCTGCGCCTGCCGGTACTGGAACTGGACACCAGCCGAGGAGATGCGCCTGCGCAAGTCGCCTATATCCGCGAAGCCGAATGCATCGGTTGTACCAAATGCATCCAGGCCTGCCCGGTGGACGCCATTGTGGGTGCCGCCAAGTTGATGCACACCGTGATTGTCGACGAGTGCACCGGTTGCGACCTGTGTGTTGCGCCCTGCCCTGTCGACTGTATCGAGATGCGCCCGCTTGCTGACGTTCTGCCTATCGTCGGTGACTTGGCCAGCAACGATGATGAACGGCGTGCGCGCGACCTCAAACGCAACCGGGCGCGGCGACGCTTCGAACAACGTAACGCCCGTCTGCAACGTGAAGAAGCTTGCATGCTCGCCGAACGCCTGGCACGAGCCAAGCGCGCAGCGCCGATGGAGGTGGCACCGGTCGATAATACTCAGGCCGCTCAGGACGCTGCGATCAAGCAGGCCAAAAGCAGCGTCGCCATGAGTCGCGCTCAGTTGCACAAATCCTTGAAAGCGTTTGGGCATCCGCCGACCTTTGAGCAACAGTCGCAATTGATTATGCTGCAGCGACAGTTCGAGGCATCCGAGCAGGCGCTTGCCGCACTGGAGGCCAACAGCTCACCGCAGCCACCAAAGACGACCACTAAAAGCGCCGAGTTCAAGCGCGCAAAAATCCAGCTGGCCATGCGCCGTGCAGCATTGAAAAAGGCTCAGGATCACCATGCTGACGAGCATCAATTGGCAACCTTGAAAGCTGCATTGAATGACGCCGAGCAAACGCTGCAAGATGCCGAGGCCAACGGCTGACCCACTGCGCTGTGTATTACGAACATCACGCCGACCGCCTGCAAGGAAACGTCTGTCCCTATGAATGCCGCAAAACGCCTGGAAATCTTCCGCAGGTTTCACGAAGACAATCCGGAACCGAAAACCGAACTGGCCTACTCCTCACCGTTCGAATTACTGATTGCGGTGATCCTTTCGGCTCAATCCACGGACGTTGGCGTTAACAAGGCCACGGCGAAGTTGTACCCCGTGGCCAATACACCCGCCGCGATTTACGCCCTGGGTGTGGAAGGCCTGTCCGAATACATCAAGACCATCGGCCTGTATAACAGCAAAGCCAAGAATGTGATCGAAACGTGCCGCCTGCTGCTGGAGCTGCATGGGGGTGAGGTGCCACAAACCCGCGAAGCCCTCGAAGCCTTGCCTGGCGTGGGCCGCAAAACGGCTAACGTGGTACTCAATACGGCGTTTCGGCAGTTGACCATGGCGGTGGACACGCACATTTTCCGCGTCAGCAACCGAACCGGCATTGCGCGGGGCAAAAATGTGGTTGAGGTGGAAAAGCAATTGATGAAGTTCGTGCCCAAGCCCTATCTGCTCGACTCCCACCATTGGCTGATCCTGCACGGACGCTACGTTTGCCAGGCCCGCAAGCCGCGCTGCGGCAGTTGCCGTATCGAAGACTTGTGCGAATACAAGGACAAGACCTCCGACGATTGAGCGATCATTGGTTTTTGTGATCAGGCGATTGAAAAAATCTTTTTTACCCGTTCGCGGATTATCGCTATAAGGAGCCCCAACGGCAGTCTTAGCCTGGAGTTGACCTTATGAGCGCTGGCAACGAACAACTGGAAGTGGAAGACGACCTCGTTGAGTCGGATGACGATGTGGTAGAGGCACCTGTGGCAGAGGTGGCCAAGACCAATTTAAGCAAACGCCGCACTATCGACAATCTTCTGGAAGAGCGACGCTTGCAAAAACAGCTGGCCGATTACGACTTCGATCTCTGATCGAGCCGTTGACGGCCGGAAGCCTCCCTGACGGAGGCTTTTTTCTGCCGGTTACACGGGTATTCAAGGGGTGCAATATCCTCCTAGACCAAGCCGTTGCGCTGGGCCAGTTCGATCAGGTCCACGAGGGACCTGGCATTGAGCTTGAGCAGCAAGCGCGTCTTGTAGGTACTGACGGTTTTGTTGCTGAGGAACATGCCATCGGCAATTTCCTTGTTGGTTTTGCCGCGGGCCAGTTGCTGCAGCACCATCATCTCCCGCCCCGATAAGCGTTCGACCATGTCGGCTTCACTGGCATTGCCCATGGTTGACCGCACTGAGTTGAGCGCCTGGTTCGGGAAATAGCTATAGCCGGAAAGCACCGCCTTGATGGCACTGAGTAACTCTGTCAGATCCTGCTGCTTGCACACATAGCCGGCGGCACCTGCCTGCATGCAGCGCATGGAAAAATGGCCGGGCGCCTGGGACGTCAGCACCAGCACCTTGAACGAAACGGCTTGCTTGGTCGAAGCCAGCCGACAAATAACTTCCAGGCCGTCGAGCTTGGGGATTCCGATATCCAGTATCACAATATCCGGCATATGTTCCCGTGCAAGTTGCAACGCATCGACACCGTTATCAGTCTCGGCAACGACCTCATAACCATGACGCTCCATTAGCATGCGCACAGCAAGACGAATGACGGGATGATCATCCACGATCAGCACTTTATTCATGAGAAAGTCCAATTTCGCTGTTCGAATTATTTAGAGCAAACACAATAGCCTAGTCGATTACTAGTTGGCATAGCATTCCCCCCCGAGCAAGAGCAGGCAGAGACCCAACCCACAAGAAGATAGGAATTAGCCTACAAAAATTCGCCAACTTAGATGCATAGAGCTTTATGGTTGCTTTCAGACCTTTCTCGACGCGTACATATTTTGAGTGAAAGATCATGACCATCAGCCCGTAAAAGTAAACGTGCCGCACAAGTCTTTCAGGAAATACCCCTTGTTTGTCGCAATGACGCCAGCAAACCGCCCCGAAAAAACTATCCGTATTAGTTCCATTTAACATATTTCGACACTTCCATAATTCCTACAGAAAATTCAACAACTCACATATCCATTGCAGCTACATGAGTGAATTTTCTGTCAGACATAGTTCCTCCTCAGATGTAAAAAATCATTCAACCTTAAAAATATAAAGATAAACTGGATAATAATTGCGCAAGTTACGGAAAAATCCTTAAACACACGCTAAACGCTAATAAACAGCGCCGCATCTAAAATCCAGGCAAAAAAAGGCCCCTTGCAAAAGGGGCCTTTTTTCACGACAGACGCACGGTTCAGAACAACGAGCGGCCCTTGTTGGCAGCAATGCGCATGCGCAGCGCGTTCAACTTGATGAAGCCTGCCGCGTCCGCCTGATTGTAGGCGCCGCCGTCTTCTTCGAAGGTGGCGATGTTGGAGTCGAACAGCGACTCATCGGACTTGCGGCCGATGACGATCACGTTGCCCTTGTACAGCTTCAGGCGCACGACACCGTTCACGTGAGCCTGGGAGGCGTCGATCATCTGTTGCAGCATCAGACGCTCAGGGCTCCACCAGTAACCGGTGTAGATCAGGCTGGCGTACTTGGGCATCAGCTCGTCTTTGAGGTGCGCGACTTCGCGGTCCAGGGTGATGGATTCGATGGCGCGGTGGGCGCGCAGCATGATGGTGCCGCCCGGGGTTTCATAGCAGCCACGGGACTTCATGCCAACGTAACGGTTCTCGACGATGTCGAGACGGCCGATACCATGCTGACCGCCGATACGGTTCAGGGTCGCCAGTACGGTGGCCGGGGTCATTTCAACGCCGTCCAGCGCAACGATGTCGCCGTTGCGGTAAGTCAGTTCCAGGTACTGCGCCTTGTCTGGAGCGTTCTCCGGGGAGACCGTCCATTTCCACATATCTTCTTCGTGCTCGGTCCAGGTGTCTTCCAGCACGCCGCCTTCATAGGAAATGTGCAGCAGGTTGGCGTCCATCGAGTACGGCGACTTCTTCTTGCCATGGCGCTCGATCGGAATAGCGTGCTTTTCAGCGTAATCCATCAGCTTTTCACGGGACAGCAGGTCCCATTCACGCCACGGCGCAATGACTTTAACGCCTGGCTTTAGTGCGTAGGCACCCAGTTCGAAACGTACCTGGTCGTTGCCCTTGCCGGTGGCGCCGTGAGAAATGGCGTCGGCGCCCGTTTCATTGGCGATCTCGATCAGGCGCTTGGCGATCAGCGGACGTGCGATGGAGGTACCCAGCAGGTACTCACCTTCGTAGACAGTGTTGGCGCGAAACATCGGGAAAACGAAATCGCGGACGAACTCTTCGCGCAGGTCGTCAATGTAGATCTCTTTCACGCCCATGGCTTGCGCCTTGGCACGTGCAGGTTCGACCTCTTCACCCTGACCCAGGTCAGCGGTGAAGGTCACCACTTCACAGTTATAAGTATCCTGCAGCCACTTGAGGATCACCGAAGTGTCCAGGCCGCCGGAATACGCGAGAACGACCTTGTTTACGTCGGCCATGCCATCACTCCACGGGGTTGTACGGAAAGGCGACGATTCTACCGATCAAAACCGTGAAATTACAGGGGCGCGACAGCAAATGAAGATAAAGCGACAGATTATGTCGAGTGGGCGACCGATGGTCGCCTCTTATGAGGTAGCCGCCGGGTTGCTCGGCGCAGTGGCCTGAGGCGCCGGTTTCTCTGGGGTAGCCACCCGCTCAAGCTGAATATTTACACGGCGGTTACGCGCACGGTTGGCGGCATTAGTGTTGGGCGCCAAGGGGTAGCTTTCGCCATGGAAGCGCATCGTGATTTGCGATTCCTGGATGCCGTTGGCCTTGAAGTAGTCCATCACCGCCAGGGCGCGGCGCCGTGAGACGTCACGGTTGGTCAGGCGATTGCCACTGTTGTCGGAATGGCCGTTCAACTCGACATGATTGACCGTGGGATCGGCTTTCATGAATGCCAGGATCACCGACAACTTCTTCTTGGCCGCCGCGTCCAGCTCAATACCACCACCGGGGAAGCCCACTTCAGTCTGTTTGACCTGGTCGTAATTCATGGGCAGCAGCTTGGTGGTGCACACCTGATAATCGTTGTACGCCTTGTTGAACTTCACAGGCAGCAGGCGAATTTCCGAGTAGCCGCCTTGACGCCCGTAATGCCGCACGGTCGGGCTGCGCCCTTCAAGCAAACCCGTGAACAGGCGGCCGGCCTGGGCCTGGGAGCTATTGAACAGGACGTCGCCGCTGCCGACACGCACGGCCCCAAGGTTGATATCACCTCGGCCCGGCTGCCACGGCGCGGCCGCGGCCAATAAGGTTGCCGAGCCGGCGCCAAGGGTGCCGCCATAGGTTTTCAGACGAAACGTTGCCTGCTCGCCGGCCCGGCGCACGAACTCACCGGAACCGAAATCGGTGATCGGCTGGGTCAGGCGGCACTCGAACTGATCGCCCTCTACCTTCCACTCAATATTCTCCAGACGTGTCTGGAACGTGAGGGCCGCCGCAGGCAGGCTGGCGAACACACTGAGCAGGGCTAGATAATACTGGCGCACGGGAGGCTCCACTGGTTTCTACAACACTTCAAAGCGTCATACATCGTTAAGGCATACCCGGAGATATCGGTAGCATCCGGCAAAACTTGATAGCGAGTGCCTGCAAGAGTCTTTTCCGGTAGCATTCCCACCAGATTGACCCGCCTGGAATCCCCAATGTCCGACCGCCTGACCCTGCTGCGTCCCGACGACTGGCATATTCATCTTCGCGATGGTGCTGCGTTACCCCAAACCGTGGCCGATGTGGCCCGCACGTTTGGCCGTGCCATCATCATGCCTAACCTGGTACCTCCGGTGCGCAATGCCGCAGAAGCCGACGCCTATCGCCAGCGCATCCTCGCTGCACGACCGGCCGGCAGCCGCTTCGAACCGTTGATGGTGCTCTACCTGACCGACCGCACCCAGCCTGAAGAAATCCGTGAAGCCAAGGCCAGCGGTTATGTGCACGCCGCCAAGCTGTACCCGGCAGGTGCGACCACCAACTCCGATTCCGGTGTAACCAGTATCGACAAGATCCTGCCGGCGATCGAAGCCATGGCGGAGGTCGGCATGCCATTGCTGATCCACGGGGAAGTCACCCGTGGCGACGTGGATGTGTTCGATCGCGAAAAAATCTTCATCGATGAACACATGCGTCGTGTGGTCGAGTTGTTCCCTACGCTCAAAGTGGTGTTTGAACACATCACCACCGCCGATGCGGTGCAGTTCGTCAGCGAAGCGTCGGCCAACGTTGGCGCGACCATCACCGCTCATCACCTGCTCTACAACCGCAACCACATGCTGGTGGGCGGGATTCGGCCGCATTTCTATTGCCTGCCTATCCTCAAGCGCAATACCCACCAGGTGGCACTACTGGATGCCGCCACCAGCGGCAGCTCGAAGTTCTTCCTCGGCACCGACTCTGCGCCACACGCCCAGCACGCCAAGGAAGCCGCATGCGGCTGCGCCGGCTGCTACACCGCGTTTGCCGCCATCGAGTTGTACGCCGAAGCGTTCGAACAGCGTAACGCGCTGGACAAACTCGAAGGTTTCGCCAGCCTCAACGGCCCGCGTTTCTACGGCCTGCCGGCGAATACCGACCGCATTACCCTGGTCCGTGAAGACTGGACCGCCCCTGCCAGCCTGCCGTTTGGCGAGCTGACCGTTATCCCGCTGCGCGCCGGTGAAACACTGCGCTGGCGCCTGCTGGAGGAAAGCAAGTGAGTGAAGACCATTACGACGACGAACAAGAGCACGGCGGTGGCGGCTCGCGCCATCCGATGGCCGAGCGTTTTCGCGGTTATCTGCCGGTTGTCATCGACGTAGAAACCGGTGGTTTCAACTGCGCCACCGACGCCTTGCTGGAAATCGCCGCAACCACCATCGGCATGGACGAACAGGGCTTTGTGTACCCGGAACACACTCATTTCTTCCGCGTCGAGCCGTTTGAAGGCGCCAATATCGAAGCCGCTGCCCTGGAATTCACCGGGATCAAGCTCGACCACCCGCTGCGCATGGCGGTAAGTGAAGAAGCGGCGCTGACCGATATCTTCCGTGGCGTGCGCAAGGCGTTGAAGGCCAATGGCTGCAAACGTGCGATTCTGGTCGGCCACAACAGCAGTTTCGACCTGGGCTTCCTGAACGCCGCCGTGGCGCGGCTGGACATGAAGCGCAACCCGTTTCATCCGTTCTCCAGTTTCGACACCGCAACGCTTGCCGGCCTGGCCTACGGTCAGACCGTTCTGGCTAAAGCCTGCCAGGCGGCCGGTATCGACTTTGACGGGCGTGAAGCCCACTCGGCCCGCTACGACACCGAGAAGACCGCCGAGCTGTTCTGCGGCATCGTCAATCGGTGGAAACAGATGGGCGGCTGGGAAGACTTCAACGACTGAAGGCAAATCCCGCGCATAAAAAAACCGGCCTTTTCAGGCCGGTTTTTTTTGTACCGTGACGTTGGCTTACAGCTTGCCAGCGTTCTCGGTCAGGTAAGCCGCTACGCCTTCAGGCGAAGCGTTCATGCCTTTGTCGCCTTTTTTCCAGTTGGCAGGGCAGACTTCGCCGTGCTCTTCGTGGAATTGCAGCGCGTCGACCAGGCGGATCAGCTCTTCCATGTTACGGCCCAGCGGCAGGTCGTTGATGATCTGCGAGCGCACAACGCCCTTGTCGTCGATCAGGAACGCGCCACGGAACGCCACGCCGCCTTCGGACTCCACGTCGTAAGCCTTGGCGATGTCGTGCTTCATGTCGGCAGCCATGGTGTATTTGACTTTGCCGATGCCGCCGTCGTTGATGGCGGTGTTGCGCCAGGCGTTGTGGGTGAAATGGGAGTCGATGGAAACCGCGACCACTTCAACATTGCGCGCTTTGAAATCGTCCATGCGGTGGTCCAGGGCGATCAGCTCTGAAGGGC
Source organism: Pseudomonas sp. MF6751 (assembly GCF_016613265.1). NCBI lineage: Bacteria > Pseudomonadati > Pseudomonadota > Gammaproteobacteria > Pseudomonadales > Pseudomonadaceae > Pseudomonas > Pseudomonas sp. MF6751. The sequence continues at coordinate 51,532 of NZ_JAENSV010000015.1, read as the reverse complement.
AGACGAAGGTGAAGTCCAGCGGGTAGAAGAACACCAGGCCGTATTTGCCTTTGATGGCTTCAGACAGTTTGAAGCTGTCTACGATTTCGCCATTGCCGAGGACGGCTGGTACGTCGAAATCCGGGGCTTGTTTACCGACGAGTACGCTCATTGGATATCTCCTGATATAGGGGTGACGATTGAAGTAAAAGGACCGGTCGAGTCTGCCTGTGGAAACAGACAGAAATATGACGCAATCACGCTTCGTGAAGACCGACCATCATACACCGAAAAAACCGTTCGTCAGCGCACGGGCGATTCCCCCCGGATTGCTGCTGAAACTATTTTGACAATCATTCTCGTTAACATTAAGATCCATCGCACTTAAGCCATAAACCCGCGACGGTTCTCACTTATGTATGTCTGCCTCTGCACTGGCGTCACCGACGGACAAATCCGCGAAGCAATCTATGAAGGTTGCTGCAGCTACAAAGAAGTGCGTGAAACCACCGGCGTTGCCAGCCAGTGCGGCAAATGTGCTTGCCTGGCCAAGCAAGTGGTACGGGAAACCCTGACGCAGCTGCAAACAGCCCAGGCCGCACTCCCCTACTCGACAGAATTTACACACGCCTGATAGGCATGTTTTAAAGAGCCGGACCTTGTGTCCGGTTTTTTTATGCCTGTAATTCAATTAGTTAGCGCCAAGACGCGGAACACAAACATTCTTATTCCGATTAATTTTCATTTATTATTCAATAACTTAGGTTTGACACTAGGATTTTCACCGCTCAGACTCCGCCCTATACACAGCTATTACAGGGCAGGACCCCAGTCATGAAAGGCGACATCTCAGTCATCCAGCAACTCAACAAAATCCTTGCCAATGAACTGGTCGCGATCAATCAGTACTTCCTGCATGCGCGCATGTACGATGACTGGGGCCTGGAAAAGCTCGGCAAGCGTGAATACAAAGAATCGATCAAGGCCATGAAGGACGCCGACGCGCTGATCAAGCGCATCCTGTTCCTGGAAGGCCTGCCGAACGTGCAGGACCTGGGCAAGCTGAACATCGGCGAGCACACCCAGGAAATGATCAGCAGCGACCTGGGCTTTGAGCGCAAGAGCCACAGCGACCTGAAGGCTGGTATCGCTCACTGCGAAACCAAGGGCGATTTCGGCAGCCGTGAACTGTTGGAAGATATCCTGGAAGATCAGGAAGAGCATATCGACTGGCTTGAAACCCAGTTGGGCCTGATCGACAAGGTCAGCCTGGAGAATTACCTGCAATCGCAGATGGGTGAATAACCCGTAGCGTTCAGGCACAAAAAAGCCCCGCTCTCACCAGAGAAGCGGGGCTTTTTATTGCTCGCCAATTAGGCGTCAGTCTTGACTGCTGCTTTTTGCGCTGCGTCTTTGATCAGCGCTTGCAGCGAGCCATCAGCTGCCATTTCAGTGATGATGTCGCTACCGCCAACCAGCTCACCGGCTACCCACAACTGCGGGAAAGTCGGCCAGTTGGCGTACTTTGGCAGGTTGGCGCGGATTTCAGGGTTTTGCAGGATATCCACGTAAGCGAACTTCTCGCCACATGCCATCACAGCCTGGGACGCTTTTGCGGAGAAACCGCACTGAGGCGCGTTAGGTGCGCCCTTCATGTAAAGCAGAATGGTGTTGTTGGCAATCTGCTCTTTGATCGTTTCGATGATATCCATGGAACACCTCTGCAGGAACTTTGCGACTCACGGGTCGGCACGGTGGCGCATTGTAACGCAAAAATCCAGCAGGATGCTCAGGCCGCCGCCACCTTCACCGGTACGCCGTTGAGCGCCGCATTACCCGACAACTCGTCCAATTGCCGCTCGTCGGTCAAGTCATTGGCACTCGCCCCCGGCTGGCTGCTCGCGATGCTCATCTGCACGCCCGGACGACCGTGGCCCCAGCCGTGAGGCAGGCTGACCACACCCGGCATCATGTCCGTGCTGGCCGCTACTTCCACCTCGACCATACCGATACGCGAACTCACCCGCACCCGCTGGCCATCGCTCAACTGACGGCTAGCCAGATCATCGGGGTGCATCAGCAGTTGATGGCGTGGCTTACCCTTCACCAGCCGGTGATAGTTATGCATCCAGGAATTATTGCTGCGCACATGCCGCCTGCCAATCAATAGCAGTTCGTCGGCCACCGGCACCGGCTGCGCGGCGAAACGCGCCAGGTCTGCCAGGATCACGGCCGGTGCCGCTTGCACCTTGCCATCCGCGGTTTTCAAACGTGCCGCGAGGTTGGGTTTGAGCGGCCCCAGGTCCACGCCATGGGGATGATCCGCCAACATCGCCACCGACAGTTTATGACTGGATGCGTCACCATAGGCACCCGCACGCAGCCCGAAGTCGATCATCTGTGCCGGTGGCAGGGTGGGTTTGAGCACCGCGCCAGTGTGCGCCGCAAACGCCTTGGCCAAGCCGACAAAGATCTCCCAGTCATGCAACGCACCCTCAGGCTTGGGCAGGATGGCGCGATTGAAGCGTGTGACATTGCGTACCGCGAACAGATTGAAGGTGGTGTCGTAGTGATCGTTTTCCAGCGCCGAGGTGGACGGCAGGATCAGGTCGGCATAACGCGTGGTCTCGTTGATATACAGGTCGATGCTGACCATGAACTCCAACCCGTCCAGGGCTTGTTCCAATTGGCGGCCGTTAGGCGTGGACAGTACCGGGTTGCCGGCCACCGTCACCAGGGCGCGGATCTGCCCTTCACCCTCGGTCAGCATTTCTTCGGCCAGGGCTGACACCGGCAGTTCTCCGCCGTACTCCGGCCGCCCGGACACGCGGCTCTGCCAGCGGTTGAAATGGCCGCCGCTGGTGGAGGCCACCAGGTCCACCGCGGGGCTGGTGCAGAGCGCGCCGCCGACACGGTCCAGGTTGCCGGTCACCAGGTTGATCAGTTGCACCAGCCAATGGCACAGCGTGCCAAACGCTTGGGTCGAGACCCCCATGCGGCCATAACAAACGGCCTTGTCAGCGCCGGCGAAGTCCCTGGCCAACTGGCGAATCTGCTCGGCAGGCACCGCACACTGGCGGCTCATGGCCTCGGCATCGAAGCCGGTAATCGCCTTGCGTACATCATCCAGACCTTGCACCGGCAAATGGCTGTCGCGTGTCAGCCCTTCGGAGAACAAAGTGTTGAGCACCCCAAACAACAATGCCGCATCGCCGCCGGGGCGCACGAACACGTGCTGGTCGGCGATGGCTGCCGTCTCGCTGCGCCGAGGGTCGACCACCACCACTTTTCCGCCCCGCGCCTGGATGGCCTTGAGGCGTTTCTCCACATCGGGCACGGTCATGATGCTGCCATTGGAAGCCAGCGGGTTGCCGCCGAGAATCAACATGAAGTCGGTCTGGTCGATATCGGGTATGGGCAACAACAGGCCGTGGCCGTACATCAGGTGACTGGTGAGGTGATGAGGCAGTTGGTCTACCGAGGTCGCGGAAAAGCGATTGCGCGTCTTCAACAGCCCTAGAAAGTAGTTGCTGTGGGTCATCAACCCATAGTTATGCACGCTTGGGTTGCCCTGATACACCGCCACCGCGTTCTGCCCATGCCGCGCCTGGATACCCGCAAGCCGCTCGGCCACCAGGGCAAAGGCTTCATCCCAGGCAATCGGCTGCCATTCGCTGCCCACCCGCCGCATGGGTTGGTGCAGGCGGTCCGGGTCATTCTGGATGTCCTGCAGGGCCACCGCCTTGGGGCAAATGTGGCCGCGACTGAAACTGTCCAGAGGGTCGCCCTTGATCGAGGTGATCGCCAGGCTACCGTCTTCGGCTTGGGTGGTTTCCAGGGTGAGGCCGCAGATGGCTTCGCACAGGTGGCAGGCACGGTGGTGGAGAGTCTTGGTCATGGCCAGTCTCTTTTATAGGGGCTTTGACTCAACTATGGGCCGCGACCACTTGGCGCGCCAGCAACCTTCGCGTTGTGAATCGACGGGCATAGGCCAGGGCATGGCTAAGCATGAGCAAATGTTTCAGAAACCTTGTCGGCAGGCGCTGAAACCGACGCGACCTAGCCCAAGCCCGCCCCCGCGCATTGCAAAAGGCCTGGACGCCAGTGTACAAATGGCTCGCTGCTGTCAGGAATTCGTCTTCAAACGCGCGCCAGCGCCCTGCTTGAACACCCCTAAAGCCGTAGCCCTATTGGTAAAACGCGACATTTAATGTCAATATCGCGTCTTCCCCTATTTCGTCGCCCCGTGCGGCTTTCGCCGCAGGTCTCGCCCGTTGTCGCAATAAACAAGGCTTTGAGTATCTGCGGTCTGTTGCAAAAGGTAGTTAATGATGAGCGCAAGGCACTTTCTCTCCCTGATGGATTGCACGCCCGAAGAGCTGGTCAGCGTGATCCGTCGAGGCATTGAGCTTAAAGACCTGCGTAACCGCGGTGTACTGTTTGAGCCGTTGAAAAACCGGGTACTCGGGATGATTTTCGAAAAGTCCTCGACCCGCACACGCCTGTCGTTCGAAGCCGGCATGATCCAGCTGGGTGGCCAGGCCATCTTCCTGTCACCGCGCGACACCCAATTGGGCCGTGGTGAGCCGATCAGCGATTGCGCCATCGTGATGTCGCGCATGCTCGATGCCGTGATGATCCGTACCTTCGCCCACAGCACCTTGACCGAATTTGCCGCCAACTCCCGTGTGCCCGTGATCAACGGCCTGTCCGATGACCTGCACCCCTGCCAGTTGCTGGCCGACATGCAAACCTTCCTCGAGCACCGTGGCTCGATCCAAGGCAAGACCGTGGCCTGGATCGGCGATGGCAACAACATGTGCAACAGCTATATAGAAGCGGCGATCCAGTTCGACTTCCACCTGCGCATCGCCTGCCCTGAAGGCTACGAGCCCAGCGCCGAGTTCATGGCCAAGGCCGATGGCCGTGTGCAACTGCTGCGCGATCCAAAAGACGCAGTGGTCGGCGCGCACCTGGTCAGCACCGACGTCTGGACCTCCATGGGCCAGGAAGACGAAACCGCCAAGCGCCTGGCCAGGTTCGCGCCGTTTCAGGTGACCCGTGCGTTGCTCGACCTGGCCGCGCCAGACGTGCTGTTCATGCACTGCCTGCCCGCCCACCGGGGCGAAGAAATCAGCCAGGACCTGCTCGACGATTCGCGCTCAGTCGCGTGGGATCAGGCCGAGAACCGCCTGCATGCGCAAAAAGCCTTGCTCGAATTCCTCGTACCACCGTCGTACCACCACGCATGAGCCAGCCATTACTGCTGAACCTGCGCAATCTGGCATGCGGCTATCAAGACCAGCGGGTGGTGCAAAACCTCAACCTGCACCTCAACGCCGGCGATATCGGTTGCCTGCTCGGCTCTTCAGGGTGTGGCAAGACCACTACCCTGCGCGCGATTGCTGGCTTTGAGCCGGTGCATGAAGGCGAAATCAGCTTGGCGGGCGAAGTCATCTCCCGTGCCGGTTTCACCCTCGCCCCGGAAAAACGTCGCATCGGCATGGTGTTCCAGGACTACGCGTTGTTCCCGCACCTGAACGTGGCTGACAACATCGCCTTTGGCATTCGCAAGCACCCGCAAAAAGAGCGCGTAGTTGCCGAGTTGCTGGAACTGGTCAACTTGAAGAACCTGGGCAAGCGCTTCCCCCATGAGCTGTCCGGTGGTCAGCAACAACGTGTCGCCCTCGCCCGCGCCCTCGCGCCGGAACCGCAACTGCTGTTGCTGGATGAACCCTTTTCCAACCTCGATGGCGAACTGCGCCGCAAGCTCAGCCATGAAGTGCGCGACATCCTCAAGGCTCGCGGCACCAGCGCGATCCTGGTAACCCATGATCAGGAAGAGGCCTTCGCGGTCAGCGACCATGTCGGCGTGTTCAAGGAGGGTCGTCTTGAGCAATGGGACACGCCCTACAACCTCTATCACGAACCGCAGACGCCTTACGTTGCCAGTTTCATCGGCCAGGGGTATTTCATCCGTGGTCGGCTGAACTCGCCCGAATCGGTCAGCACTGAACTGGGCGACCTGCGCGGCAACCGTGCCTACACCTTGCCGACCGGCGCTGCGGTGGACGTGCTGCTGCGCCCGGACGATATCGTGTATGCGCCGGACAGCGCGTTGAAAGCCCGGATCGTCGGCAAGACCTTCCTCGGCGCCTCAACGCTGTACCGGTTACAGCTGCCGACCGGCGCTCAGTTGGAGTCGATTTTCCCCAGCCATGCCGATCACCAAGTGGGCGCAGAGGTGGGGATTCGTGTGGCGGCTGAGCATTTGGTGGTGTTCCAGGCATCCGGCAGCACAGCGGCGCAGATTCCTGCTGTTGAGTCAGGCGTGCGCCGCCACAGCGTCGCTCACTGATAAAACCGGGTCGGAATGTAGGACCTGGCTTGCCTGCGATGCAGACAACTCGGGTTATCTGTTACACCGCGTTGATGCTATCGCAGGCAAGCCAGCTCCCACATTTGATCCTCATAAACTTCAAAGAATAATTATCAGGCCCGCCCGATCGGTGCGAATTTGGCCTGGGTGTGTTCAGCCAACACCGCTGCTGGCAATTCGACTTCCAATCCTCTTCTGCCCGCGCTGACAAAAATCGTTGCAAAGGGTTGCGCCGTTTCATCGATAAACGTTCGCAGCCGCTTCTTCTGACCCAGCGGGCTGATGCCGCCCAACAGATAACCGGTGGAACGCTGCGCCGCTGCCGGGTCAGCCATTTCGACTTTCTTCACACCCGCAGCGTGAGCCAGGGCTTTCAAGTCCAGACTTCCGACGACCGGCACCACGGCAACCAACAATTCGCCCTTCTCGCTACTCGCCAAGAGCGTCTTGAACACCTGCGCCGGGTCGAGGCCCAATTTCTCCGCAGCTTCCAGGCCATATGACGCCGCCTTAGGGTCATGTTCATAACTGTGAATGCGATGTTCGGCGCGAACTTTTTTCAACAAATCCAGTGCGGGCGTCATGGCGTCTCCGGCAGGGAAAACAGGTGCCCAATTCTAGGCCAAGCGCCGGCAAAACGCTCTAGTTCAAGCGCTGCTGGCTCACAGCTCCGGGATACACGGCGTGATCATTCATCAGACCAATAGTTCGAAAGTGACCAATGGTTCACTTTCGACCTTTGACAGCGGTCATTCTTGTCTATATTTTTTCGTTTCCGAATACTGTAGGAATAGTCCATCAGTGCTCCAGCAGTAAGCCGCGGCTAAGGATGGGGATCCTCGTCACGGTGAAAATCGCGCAACCGCCCGTTGAGGCAGTGCGCAAGACAAGAACAACAATTGAGGTTTTCCATGACAACTGCTCTTCAACAGCCTTCACTTTCGAGCCAATGCATGGCCGAATTCCTGGGCACCGCGCTGCTGATCTTCTTCGGTACAGGATGCGTCGCCGCGCTCAAGGTCGCGGGTGCGAGCTTTGGCTTGTGGGAAATCAGTATCATCTGGGGGGTCGGCGTGAGCATGGCGATCTACCTGAGTGCCGGTATTTCCGGGGCTCACCTCAACCCGGCGGTCAGTATCGCCCTGTGCATCTTTGCCGATTTTGAAAAGCGCAAACTGCCCTTCTATATTCTTGCCCAGGTCGCCGGCGCCTTTTGCTCCGCCGCCCTGGTGTACACGCTCTACAGCAATCTGTTTTTCGATTACGAACAAACCCACCACATGGTCCGCGGCTCACAAGCCAGCCTGGAATTGGCGTCGGTGTTCTCCACCTATCCCCATGCGCTGCTGAGCACGGCCCAGGCATTCCTGGTGGAGATGGTCATCACCGCCATCCTGATGGGCGTGATCATGGCGCTGACCGATGATAACAACGGCCTGCCACGCGGCCCCCTGGCACCTCTGCTGATCGGTTTGCTGATCGCCGTAATCGGCAGCGCCATGGGCCCGCTGACTGGCTTTGCGATGAACCCGGCACGGGATTTCGGTCCCAAACTGATGACCTTTTTCGCCGGTTGGGGTGAAATGGCCTTTACTGGCGGTCGCTATATTCCTTACTTCTTGGTGCCGATTTTCGCCCCGATTGTCGGCGCATGCCTGGGTGCTGCGGCCTATCGCGGGCTGATTGCTCGCCACCTGCCGAGCGCCGCACCGGCTATCGCTGAAGAAACACCTGACACGGCTGTCAACGGCAAGACTCGTATTTCCTGAAAGCGCCAGCCTGGTCCTCTGCCCTTCGCGGCCCAGGCTGATTTCTGACTTCCTTATTTCGTCCAAGGCAATTGACATGACCGACCTTCAGAATAAGAACTACATCATTGCCCTTGATCAGGGCACCACCAGTTCCCGGGCGATCATCTTCGATCGTGACGCCAACGTGGTGTGTACCGCCCAGCGTGAATTCGTCCAGCACTACCCGCAGGCTGGCTGGGTTGAACATGACCCGATGGAAATCTTCGCCACCCAGAGCGCGGTGATGGTCGAAGCGCTGGCGCAGGCCGGCCTGCACCATGACCAGGTGGCCGCCATCGGTATCACCAACCAGCGTGAAACCACGGTGGTCTGGGACAAGATCACCGGCCGCCCGATCTATAACGCTATTGTCTGGCAGTGCCGCCGCAGTACCGAGATCTGCCAGCAGCTCAAGCGCGACGGCCATGAGCAATACATCAGCGACACCACGGGCCTTGTGACCGACCCGTACTTCTCCGGCACCAAGCTCAAGTGGATCCTCGACAACGTCGAAGGCAGCCGCGAACGTGCGCGCAATGGCGAACTGCTGTTCGGCACCGTCGACAGCTGGCTGATCTGGAAATTTACCGGCGGCAAGACCCACGTCACCGACTACACCAATGCTTCGCGCACCATGCTCTTCAACATCCACACCCTGGAGTGGGATGCGAAGATGCTGGAGATTCTCGACATTCCGCGGGAAATGCTCCCGGAAGTGAAGTCCTCATCGGAAATCTACGGCCGCACCAAGAGCGGCATCGCTATCGGCGGCATTGCCGGTGACCAGCAAGCGGCCCTGTTTGGCCAGATGTGCGTGGAAGCGGGCCAGGCCAAGAACACCTACGGCACCGGCTGCTTCCTGCTGATGAACACCGGCGACAAGGCGGTGAAATCCAAGCACGGCATGCTCACCACCATCGCCTGCGGCCCGCGCGGTGAGGTGGCCTATGCCCTGGAAGGCGCGGTCTTCAACGGTGGCTCCACCGTGCAATGGCTACGTGACGAGCTGAAGATCATCAACGATGCCCACGACACCGAATACTTTGCCGGCAAGGTCAAGGACAGCAACGGCGTGTACCTGGTACCCGCTTTCACCGGTCTCGGCGCGCCCTACTGGGACCCGTATGCCCGTGGCGCACTGTTCGGCCTGACCCGTGGCGTACGCGTAGACCACATTATTCGTGCAGCCCTGGAATCGATTGCCTACCAGACCCGCGACGTCCTCGACGCCATGCAACAGGACTCGGGCGAACGCCTCAAGGCCCTGCGCGTGGACGGCGGCGCGGTTGCCAACAACTTCCTGATGCAATTCCAGGCCGACATCCTCGGCACCCAGGTAGAACGCCCGCAAATGCGCGAGACCACCGCCCTCGGCGCGGCCTACCTGGCGGGCCTGGCGTGTGGCTTCTGGGGCAGCCTGGACGAGTTGCGCGGCAAGGCGGTAATCGAGCGCGAGTTCGAGCCACAGCTGGATGAGGCGGCCAAAGAGAAACTCTACGCCGGCTGGCAAAAAGCTGTGAGCCGCACCCGTGACTGGGAGCCGCACGAAGGCGCCGAATAAGCCAAGCGCTGGCTTACGGTAGGTTGTAACTGGCAGGGAGCGGATTCCTGCGTCATCATGGGCCACTTTTGTATGGCAGCCCAAAGGACGCCCCATGAATCTGCCTCCCCGCCAACAACAAATCCTCGAACTGGTCCGCGAACGCGGGTACGTCAGTATCGAGGAAATGGCGCAGCTATTCGTTGTCACCCCGCAAACCATCCGCCGCGATATCAACCAACTGGCGGACGCCAACCTGTTGCGCCGCTACCACGGCGGCGCAGCCTATGACTCCAGTGTCGAGAACACCGCGTACGCCATGCGTGCCGACCAGATGCGCGACGAGAAGCAACGCATCGGTGAAGCCATCGCCGCGCAGATTCCCGATCACGCCTCGCTGTTCATCAACATCGGCACCACCACCGAATCCATCGCCCGTGCGCTGCTCAATCACAGCCACCTGAAAATCATCACCAACAACCTCAACGTTGCCACCATGCTCAGTGCCAAGGACGACTTCGATGTGTTGCTCACCGGCGGCAATGTGCGCCGTGACGGTGGTGTGGTGGGCCAGGCCAGTGTCGACTTCATCAACCAGTTCAAGGTCGACTTTGCCCTGGTGGGCATCAGCGGGATCGACGAGGACGGCAGCCTGCTGGACTTCGATTACCAGGAAGTGCGGGTTTCCCAGGCAATCATCGCCAATGCGCGGCAGGTGATCCTGGCGGCGGACTCCAGCAAATTCGGGCGCAATGCCATGATTCGCCTGGGGCCGATCAGCCTGGTGGACTGCCTGGTGACTGACCAGCAGCCGGTGCCGGCGTTGGTGCAAGTGCTGAATGAGCACAAGGTGCGGCTGGAAGTCGTTTAGCGCCTGTTCAGGCGTCATCGCGGGCAAGCCCGACTCCCACAGTTTGAAATGCGATCAAATGTGGGAGCCGGGCTTGCCCGCGATGACGGCCTCACTAACACCCATACATTCACCTTTGTTCATAATTCTTCCTTTTTCCACCCTTCGATGAGTTTTTTCAATCGAAGTCGGGTGGCTGTGCCCGCAATTATCAGCTACCATTTTCGCAAATGAACATTCATGTTCGAATTCCAAGACGAAAAGATCGCGAGGCCAGCCGATGAACCCTTCCACCTTGCCTGCTCCACCGCTTGCCGAAGTCTATGACGTTGCCGTAATTGGTGGCGGGATCAATGGCGTCGGGATTGCAGCAGACGCAGCCGGTCGCGGTTTGTCGGTATTCCTTTGCGAAAAGGATGACTTGGCCAGCCACACCTCATCGGCCAGCAGCAAGCTGATCCACGGTGGACTGCGTTACCTGGAGCATTACGAATTCCGTCTGGTGCGTGAAGCATTGGCCGAACGCGAAGTACTGCTGGCCAAGGCACCGCACATCGTCAAGCAAATGCGCTTCGTACTGCCGCACCGCCCGCACCTGCGCCCGGCCTGGATGATTCGTGCTGGTCTGTTCCTTTATGACCACTTGGGCAAGCGCGAAAAGCTCGCGGGTTCCAAAAGCCTCAAGTTCGGTGCCGACAGCCCGCTGAAAAGCGAAATCACCAAAGGCTTTGAATACTCCGACTGCTGGGTCGACGACGCCCGCCTGGTGGTACTCAACGCCATGGCTGCCCGCGAGAAAGGCGCGCACATCCACACCCAGACCCGTTGCGTCAGCGCCAAGCGCAGCAACGGCATGTGGGAAATGAACATGGAACGTGCCGACGGCAGCCTGTTCTCGATCCGCGCCCGCGCCCTGGTGAATGCCGCCGGCCCATGGGTGGCCAAATTCATCCGGGACGACCTGAAGCTGGATTCACCGTACGGCATTCGTCTGATCCAGGGCAGCCACCTGATCGTGCCGAGACTGTACGAGGGTGCTCACGCGCATATTCTGCAAAACGAAGACCAACGCATCGTCTTCACCATTCCGTACCTGAACCACCTGACCATCATCGGCACCACCGACCGCGAATACACCGGCGATCCGGCAAAAGTCGCGATTACCGAAGGTGAAACCGACTACATGCTCAAGGTGGTCAACGCGCACTTCAAGAAACAGCTGAGCCGCGACGATATTGTCCACACCTACTCCGGCGTGCGCCCACTGTGCAATGACGAGTCGGACAACCCGTCGGCCATTACGCGTGACTACACCCTGTCGCTGTCCGGCGGCACCGGCGAAGCACCGATCCTGTCGGTGTTCGGTGGCAAGCTGACCACCTATCGCAAACTGGCCGAGTCGGCCATGGCCCAACTGGCGCCGTACTTCACCCAGATGCGCCCAAGCTGGACTGCCACAGCCAGCCTGCCCGGTGGCGAACACATGACTACCCCAGAAGCCCTGGCCGATGCCATCCGCGCCAAGTTCGACTGGGTACCGAGCGAGATCGCCCGTCGCTGGTCCACCACCTACGGCAGCCGCACCTGGCGCCTGCTGGAGGGCGTGCAATCGCTCGCCGATCTGGGTGACCACTTGGGTGGCGGCCTCTATACCCGCGAAGTCGACTACCTGTGCGCCGAAGAGTGGGTGACACAACCACAGGACGTGCTGTGGCGCCGTACCAAGCTTGGCCTGTTCACCACGCCGCAAGAGCAGGAAAACCTGCAACGCTACTTGTCCAAGGTCGAGCAGAACCGCAGCAAGATCGAAGCCGCCTGACCGCCCCAATTGTAGGAGCGAGCTTGCTCGCGAAAAACCCGAGAGCGCCGCGTTTATTCAGCATAAACGCGGCGTTTTTGCGTTTTTCGCGAGCAAGCTCGCTCCTACGGACTATTCGGTTTTCCGAACACACCCCTCTGCCCTATTCGGTTTGCCGGACTACCGACCGAAAATACTGCCGACACAAAAAGTTAATTTTCATATAAATCATGAAGTTATCCTTTTATTTTCGGTATGGCACGACTCATGCTCTACACTCTTCAACGATTGCCTGAGGCGCCTTAGGAGCCGTCACGGGCAGTCGCTGTACAAGAGAGCCGTTCAGCTGGCTTCATAAAAAAAACAAATGTCGAGGAAGTATTGATGCGCATCGTTCCCCATATCCTGGGCGCAGCTATCGCTGCTGCTCTGATCAGCACTCCAGTTTTTGCCGCCGAACTCACCGGTACACTGAAGAAAATCAACGACTCCGGCACCATCACTCTCGCTCACCGCGACAGCTCCATTCCGTTTTCCTACATCGCGGATGGCTCGGGCAAACCCGTGGGCTACTCCCACGACATCCAGTTGGCCGTTGTCGAGCAACTGAAAAAAGACCTGAACAAACCCGACCTCAAAGCCAAGTACAACCTGGTGACCTCGCAAACCCGTATCCCGTTGATCCAGAACGGCACCGCGGATCTGGAGTGCGGCTCCACCACCAACAACACCGAACGCGCCCAGCAAGTTGATTTCACCGTCAACATCTTCGAAATCGGCACCCGCCTGCTGGTCAAGAAAGACAAGGAAGGCAAGCCGTCCTACGCTGACTTTGCCGACCTGAAAGGCAAAAACGTCGTGACCACCGCCGGCACCACGTCCGAGCGCATCATCAAGGCGATGAACGCCGACAAGCAGATGGGCATGAACGTTATCTCCGCCAAAGACCACGGCGAATCCTTCCAGATGCTCGAAAGCGGCCGCGCCGTTGCATTCATGATGGACGACGCCCTGCTGGCCGGTGAAGAAGCCAAGGCCAAGAAGCCGGACGACTGGGTCATTACCGGTACTCCGCAGTCCTTTGAAGCCTACGCTTGCATGGTTCGCAAAGGCGACCCGGACTTCAAGAAAGCCGTGGATGACGCCATTGTCGCCCTGTACAAGTCCGGCGAGATCAACAAGATCTACGCCAAATGGTTCGAAAGCCCGATCCCACCGAAAGGCCTGAACCTTAACTTCCCGATGAGCGACAAGGTCAAGGAGCTGATCGCTAACCCTAGCGACAAACCAGCGCCAGAAGTAAAAATCTGATACCTGACTAAGCTTATGTCCTGAGGGAGCCAACCCTCCCTCAGGCGTCTGTAATTACCTGCTGGTTTTAACTTGGAACACTCGACCTGGCGGTTTTCGAGCCGATCGTGTGTGCCTGGCGTTCAACGTCAGGCGGGAACGGATCTTCCCCAAGCGGGTGCTTGTACATCGATCGATCTCGAGGGGAGACCCTAATGAATTACAACTGGGACTGGGGCGTGTTCTTCAAGTCCACCGGCGTGGGCAGCGAGACTTATCTCGACTGGTACCTCTCCGGGCTGGGCTGGACCATCGCCATCGCTATCGTGGCATGGATTATCGCCTTGCTGCTGGGCTCCATTCTGGGGGTCATGCGCACTGTGCCAAACCGCCTCGTATCGGGCATCGCGACCTGCTACGTGGAACTGTTTCGTAACGTGCCGCTGCTGGTTCAGCTGTTCATCTGGTACTTCCTGGTACCGGACATGCTGCCGCAGAACCTGCAGGACTGGTACAAACAAGACCTGAACCCGACCACCTCGGCCTACCTGAGCGTCGTGGTGTGCCTGGGCCTGTTCACCGCCGCTCGTGTGTGCGAGCAAGTGCGTACCGGTATCCAGGCGCTGCCACGCGGCCAGGAATCCGCGGCGCGCGCCATGGGCTTCAAGCTGCCGCAGATCTACTGGAACGTGCTGCTGCCCCAGGCTTACCGCATCATCATTCCGCCGCTTACCTCGGAATTCCTCAACGTGTTCAAGAACTCCTCCGTGGCGTCCTTGATCGGCTTGATGGAACTGCTGGCTCAAACCAAACAGACCGCCGAGTTCTCGGCCAACCTGTTTGAAGCCTTCACCCTGGCCACGCTGATCTACTTCACCCTGAACATGAGCCTGATGCTGCTGATGCGCGTGGTCGAGAAGAAAGTCGCGGTGCCCGGCCTGATCTCCGTGGGGGGCAAATAATGGACTTCGATTTCAGCGGCATCATCCCCGCCATTCCAGGCCTGTGGAACGGCATGGTCATGACCTTGAAGCTGATGGTCATGGGTGTGGTCGGCGGCATCATCATCGGGACCATTCTGGCCCTGATGCGCTTGTCGTCCAACAAACTGCTGTCCCGCGTGGCCGGCGCCTATGTGAACTACTTCCGCTCGATCCCCTTGCTGCTGGTGATCACCTGGTTCTACCTGGCGGTGCCGTTCGTACTGCGCTGGATCACCGGCGAAGATACGCCGATCGGTGCGTTCACCTCCTGCGTCGTGGCATTCATGATGTTCGAGGCCGCGTACTTCTGCGAAATCGTACGAGCCGGCGTGCAGTCGATTCCCAAGGGCCAGATGGCGGCAGCACAAGCCATGGGCATGACCTACGGTCAGACCATGCGCCTGATCATCCTGCCCCAGGCGTTCCGCAAGATGACGCCGTTGCTGCTGCAACAGTCGATCATCCTGTTCCAGGACACCTCCCTGGTCTACACCGTGGGCCTGGTGGACTTCCTCAACTCCGCCCGCTCCAACGGCGACATCATCGGCCGCTCCAATGAGTTCCTGATCTTCGCCGGTGTCGTCTACTTCATCATCAGCTTTTCCGCCTCGCTGCTGGTCAAGCGTCTGCAAAAAAGGTTTGCCGTATGATCTCTATCAAGAACATCAACAAGTGGTATGGCGACTTCCAGGTGCTGACCGATTGCAGCACCGAGGTTAAAAAAGGCGAAGTGATCGTGGTGTGCGGGCCATCCGGCTCGGGCAAGTCCACCCTGATCAAGTGCGTCAACGCACTGGAACCGTTCCAGAAGGGCGACATCGTGGTCGACGGCACCTCCATCGCCGACCCGAAGACCAACCTGCCAAAACTGCGCTCGCGCGTAGGCATGGTGTTCCAGCACTTCGAGCTGTTTCCGCACCTGACCATCACCGAAAACCTGACCATCGCGCAGATCAAGGTACTGGGCCGCAGCAAGGAAGAAGCCACCAAGAAGGGCCTGCAACTGCTCGACCGCGTGGGCTTGTCGGCACACGCCCACAAGCACCCTGGCCAGCTCTCCGGCGGCCAGCAACAACGTGTGGCGATTGCCCGCGCCCTGGCCATGGACCCGATCGTCATGCTGTTCGACGAACCGACCTCGGCGCTGGACCCGGAAATGGTCAACGAAGTGCTCGACGTGATGGTGCAACTGGCCCACGAAGGCATGACCATGATGTGCGTGACCCACGAAATGGGCTTTGCGCGCAAAGTGGCCGACCGCGTTATCTTCATGGACGCCGGCAAGATCATCGAAGATTGCCCTAAAGAAGAGTTCTTCGGCGACATCAGCGCACGCTCCGAACGCGCGCAGCACTTCCTCGAGAAAATCCTGCAGCACTAAAAGCAACACCGTTCGTCCTGTAGGAGCCGGGCTTGTGTGGGAGCTGGCTTGCCTGCGATGGCATCGCCTCGGTGCAACTGTTACACCGAGGCGCCTGCATCGCGGGCAAGCCCGGCTCCCACACAAGCCCGCTCTTACACTGGCAAGCGGTAGCTGACCCAAGGCATCTGTGATGAAATGCGACCCCAATCAATATCGCGCCGCGCCGCCATCACTTGCAGTGAAGCCTCGTCTGATACGCCAACTGTTCCTGCCGCCGTTGATCATCGCCCTGATGGTCGGCCTGGGTTATATCGGCTTCTGGGTCAGTGACTACTACGGCATCCGCACCCTCAGTGACAATGGCGAACGCCAGTTGGAGCTGCACGCCCGCACCGTCGAAAGCGAACTGAGCAAGTACACCTACCTGCCCAGCCTGCTGGAACTGGAGTCCAGTGTTTCCCAACTGCTCGCCGACCCGAACCAGGAAACCCGCAAGACGGTCAACGACTACCTCGAAGGCCTGAACCGCCGCAGTCGCAGCCGCGCCATCTATGTGATGGACACTACCGGCCGCGTGCTGGCCACCAGTAACTGGCGCGATGCCGACAGTTACCAAGGTGAGGACCTGTCCTTTCGCGCCTATTTCCAGAACGCCGTACGCGGCCAGCCCGGTCGTTTCTACGGCATCGGCAGCACCAACGGCGAACCCGGCTATTACCTGGCCCATGGCCTGGAAGAGCACGGCAAGATCATCGGCGTCGCCGTGGTCAAGGTGCGCCTCGAAGCCCTTGAAGAGCGCTGGCAACGTGCGCGCCTCGAAGCTTTCGTGAGCGATGAGAACGGCATCATTATTCTTTCCAGCGACCCGGCGCGTCGCCTCAAGGCTGTACGCCCGCTGAGCGATGACACCAAGGACCGCCTGGCCCACAGCCTGCAATATTACTGGGCGACGCTCAATGAACTGCAACCCCTGGCCCGTGAGCGCCTGAACGAAGGCACCGAGAAACTGACCTTCCCGGCCAACACCGAAGTGGTCAATGACCAGTACGCCGTCAGCTACCTGGCTCAGACCCGCCCGCTCAACGACACGCCCTGGAACTTCACCCTGCTCACGCCGCTCAACGACCTGCGCCGCGCTGCGATCAACCAGGGCATCCTGGTGGCCGTCGCCTTTGGCCTGGTCGCCTTCCTGCTGATCGCCTGGAACGAACGGCGCAAGGTCATCGCCACCCGCCTCGCCGCACGGGAAGCCTTGCAGGAAGCCAACAGCCAGCTTGAGCGTCGGATTGCCGAACGCACCGCCGACCTGCGCGCCAGTAACGAACGGCTCAAGGGCCAGATTCGCGAACGACGCCAGGCCGAAGAAACCCTGCGCCGCGCCCAGGACGAACTGGTGCAGGCTGGAAAACTTGCGGCCATTGGCCAGATGTCCACCAGCATCGCCCACGAACTGAACCAGCCGCTGGCAGCGCTGCGCACGCTGTCGGGCAACACCGTACGCTTCCTTGAGCGCGGCGCCCTGGACACTGCCAGCACCAACCTCAAGACCATCAACGAACTGATCGACCGCATGGGCCGCATCACCGCCAGCCTGCGCTCCTTTGCCCGGCGCGGTGACGACCAGGGCGAAGCCAGCCTCGGCAAGGCCGTGGACGCCGCGTTCCAGGTGCTCGGCGCGCGCCTGGACAGCTTGCCGTTGACCGTGCACCGTGACTTTGCCAACGCCCAATTGCAGATCGACCAGACCCGCCTGGAGCAGATCCTGGTCAACCTGATCGGTAACGCGCTCGATGCGATGCAAGCCCAAGCGGTGCCACAACTATGGCTGGAAGGCCAGAGCGGCGATGGCAAATACCGCCTGTTGGTGCGTGATAATGGCCACGGCATCGACCCCGAGGCGCGCAAGCATTTGTTCGAACCCTTTTTTACCACCAAGCCCGGCGAACAAGGCCTGGGCCTGGGCCTGACCCTTTCCGCAAGCCTCGCGGCCGCCACCGGCGGTAGCCTTGCCGTGGAACATCCGGCCAATGGTGGTACCGCCTTTGTCCTGAACCTGCCATTGGTGGGCGCTCAACGAGCTGAGTCGACATGAATACACAAGCCCAAGACCTTACCGTCCTGATCGTCGAAGACGACCCCCATGTACTGCTCGGTTGCCAGCAAGCACTGGCGCTCGAAGACATCACCAGCGTCGGCGTGGGCAGCGCCGAAGAAGCGCTCAAGCGCATCGGCGAAAACTTTGCCGGCATCGTCATCAGCGATATCCGCCTGCCGGGCATCGATGGCCTGGAACTGCTGACCCGCCTCAAGGCCCTGGATAAAAGCCTGCCAGTGGTGTTGATCACCGGGCATGGCGATATCTCCATGGCGGTGGGCGCCATGCGTAACGGCGCCTACGACTTCATGGAGAAACCCTTCTCGCCCGAACGCCTGGTGGACGTGGCACGTCGCGCCCTGGAACAACGCGGGCTGGCGCGGGAAGTCTGGTCGCTACGCCGGCAACTGGCCGAACGCGACTCGCTGGAAGGCCGCATCATCGGCCGCTCGCCGGCCATGCAAAACCTGCGTGAACTGATTGCCAATGTCGCCGATACCTCGGCCAACGTGCTGATCGAAGGCGAGACCGGCACTGGCAAGGAACTGGTCGCGCGCTGCCTGCATGATTTCAGCCGACGCCATACCCACCAGTTCGTCGCGCTCAACTGCGGCGGCCTGCCGGAAAACCTGTTTGAAAGCGAGATTTTCGGCCACGAGGCCAACGCCTTCACCGGCGCCGGCAAACGTCGCATCGGCAAGATCGAGCATGCCCATCAAGGCACGCTGTTCCTCGATGAAGTAGAGAGCATGCCGATCAACCTGCAGATCAAATTGCTGCGGGTGCTGCAAGAACGTACGTTGGAACGCCTGGGTTCGAACCAGAGCGTGGCGGTGGATTGCCGAGTAATCGCTGCCACCAAGTCCGACCTCGACGAGTTGAGCCGCGCCAGCCAGTTCCGCAGCGACCTGTACTACCGCCTCAACGTCGTCACCCTTGAACTGCCGCCCCTGCGCGAGCGGCGTGAAGATATCCTGCAACTGTTCGAACACTTCCTGCAGCAATCGTCGCTACGCTTCGACAGGGCGGTGCCGGAGCTGGACAACCAGACCCTGTCCAACCTGATGAGCCACGACTGGCCAGGCAATGTGCGTGAGCTGCGCAACGTCGCCGAACGTTTCGCCCTCGGCCTGCCCGCCTTCAAGAAAAGCGGCGCCGGCAGCGGCAACCAAGGGGTTGCCTTTACCGAGGCGGTGGAAGCCTTTGAACGCAACCTGCTCAACGATGCCCTGCAGCGCAGCGGCGGGAACCTGACCCAGGCCAGCCAGGAACTGGGGATGGCCAAGACCACCCTGTTCGACAAGGTCAAGAAATACGGGTTGAGTCACTGATGGATCTGTTCCTGAAGGCTGCACTTGGCGCCGCAGTGGTGCTGATCCTGGCGGCGCTGGCCAAGACCAGAAACTATTACATCGCAGGCTTGGTGCCGCTGTTTCCCACTTTTGCGCTGATCGCCCATTACATCGTTGGCAAAGGCCGAACGGTTGCGGACTTGAAGACCACGATCCTGTTCGGGATGTGGTCGATCATTCCGTACTTTGTGTATTTGGCGACGCTGTATGTGATGGTCGATCGGCTGCGGTTGGAGGCATCGCTTGCAGTCGCCGCCGTGGCCTGGTTGATGGCCGCGACCGTGTTGGTCAGCGTGTGGGTACGCCTGCACACCTGACACAACACGGTTAAACCAGTGGGAGCTGTCTTGCCTGCGATAGCGGTGTGTCAGGTAAACATCCGGCACAGACAGACCGCAATCGCAGGCAGGCCAGCTCCCACACTCAGATCAGCGCACGATCTTGTCGACCTGAATCCCCAGCTTCTTCAGGCGATACCAGAAGCTCCTCTCGGAAATCCCGATCCGCTGCGCCGCCGCGGCCTGCACCCCATTGCTCTCCTGCAGCGCCGCAAGAATATAGGCTTTCTCCACTTCGGCCAGCGCCGCATCCAGATCCCGCGGCACGCCTGGGCCGTCGCTGAGGATCGCGGTCACATCACCCTCGCTCGGTGTGGAGGCAAACAGATACCCCGGCAAATCAATATCCTCGATCACCGATGAAGCCGCCACGATGGTTGCGCGCTCCACGCAGTTTTGCAGCTCGCGGATATTGCCCGGCCAGTGATACGCCGCCATGGCCTGCAACGCCTCGGGGCTGAAACCGGTGATACGTTTGCCAGTGGTGGCGCTCAAAGTGTGGGCGAAGTGGCGCGCCAGGGGCGCGATGTCTTCCACGCGTTCGCGCAACGACGGCAACGGAATCGGAAAGACATTGAGGCGGTAATACAGGTCTTCGCGAAACTCCTTGGCCGCCACCGCATCCAGCAGGTTCTTGTTGGTGGCGGCAATTACTCGTACATCCACCTTGCGTTCGCGGGGGTCGCCTACCGGCTCGATAACCCGCTCCTGCAATGCGCGCAGAATCTTGGCCTGCAACGCCAAGGGCATATCACCGACTTCATCCAGAAACAGCGTGCCCTTGTCGGCCTGCATGAAACGCCCTACCCGGTCAGCCACGGCGCCGGTGAACGCGCCTTTGCGATGGCCAAACATCTCGCTTTCCAGCAAGCCTTCAGGGATGGCCGCGCAATTGACCGCCACGAAGGGTTGGTCGGCACGGCTGCCATGCTTGTGGATGGCGCGGGCGACCATTTCCTTGCCAGTGCCGCTTTCGCCGGTCAGCAGGATGGTGGCGTTGCTGTCACGCACCGAATCCACCGCCTGGAGCACCTGGCGAAACGCCGGGCTGTCGCCCACCAGGCTGTCGAACTGCGCATGCTCGTCCAGCTCGGCGCGCATGCGCGCGTTGTCGCGCATGATGTCGCGAAATTGCAGGGCCTTGGCCACGGTGATGTCCAGCTCGTCGATGTCGAACGGCTTGGCAATATAGTCATAGGCACCGTTACGCATCGACTGCACGGCGTTTTTCACCGTGCTGTAGGCCGTCATCACGATCACCGGCAAGGTCGGATAACGCACCTTGATCTCGGCCAGCAACGCCGGCCCGTCCATGCCCGGCATGCGCCAGTCGCTGATGACCAGGTCGATGTCCTCCTCCCCCAGCACCTTGAGCGCATGCAGGCCATTGCCCGCGCTGAACACCTGGATGCCGTTCTGGCTCAAGGCCTGGGTCAGCAGATCACAGAGCTTGGGCTCATCGTCGACCACCAATACGTTATGCGTCATGCCCGTCCTCATCTTCACCGTCGTCTTCACCGTCAGCAGGAATGTACAGGCTGAAGGTCGCGCCGGCATCTTTCTCACTGGCGCATTCGATGCTGCCGTCGTGACTTTCCATGATCGAATAGACTTTGGCCAGGCCCAGCCCTGTGCCCGAGGCCTTGGTGGTGACGAATGGCGTGAAGATGCGCTCCACCATGTCCGCAGGGATGCCCTCGCCGGTATCGGCGATGCTGATCACGGTGTTGTCGCCCACGCTGCGAATGCCCAGGGTCAGGCGCCCGCCGTCGGGCATCGCGTCGATGGCGTTGAGAATCAGGTTGAGACAGGCCTGTTTGAGCTGCTTGGCATCGGCGTAGATCGTCGCGCCAGGTGCCTGGTCGTCGATCTGCGCGTCAATGCGATGGCTACTCAGCTCCGGGCCGCAGAAACCGAGAATTTCCTCTACCAGGGCGCGTGCCGGTTGTTGCACGCGTATCGGCGGGTTGGGCTTGGCGAAATCGAGGAATTCGGTAATCAGCTCGTTGATGCGGCTGACTTCGCTGATGACATATTCCAGGTGACGCTTGTCGGTTTCCGCCAGGTCAGCGCGCCGATGCAACAGTTGGGTGGCGGTCTTGATGATGCCCAGTGGGTTGCGAATTTCGTGAGCCAGGCCCATGGCGACTTCACCCAGGGCATGCAAGCGGTCACGCCGACGCAGTTGGGCTTCCAGATGATGCAACTCGCCCAGGCGTTCGGTCATGTGGTTGAAGGTGCTGCTCAATTGCGCCAGTTCGTCACCGCCACTGACCACCACACGGTGCGCATAACTGCCCGAGATCACCGCATCCACGCCTTGGGACAAATCGCGCAGGGGCTTGGTCAGGCGCCGCGACACCAGCAACCCGGCCGCCAGCGACAGCGCCGAGCTGACCAGGAAGATCAGCACGAACAGGTTGCTCTGGTTCACCAGCCCCACCAGGCTGGTATGGCGTAGCAGGCCGCTGAAGATCACGCCTTGCAACTCGCCGGCATCATTGAAAATCGGCCAATACAAACCGCTGTACTGGTTAGTGAACTGCTCGCTGGGCTGCTTGGTACTGCGCAGGTAGGTCTCGACATTCTTGGGGATGCGCGAGGGGTGATTGGCGAATCGCTGGGTGGAAAATATTTCGGAAAAACCGGCAGGGTTGGCCAGGTACAAACGCAGGTCGAGGGAATGCACGTCGGCCACGCTGGTGAGGAAACTGCTGTCCAGGTAAGTGGCGACCAGCAACAGGTAATCAACGCCGTCACGGCTGGTTTCGAAGGTGGACACCACCAGGCCCGTGCTCACGCCGGCGACTTGCACGGTTTGCAGCACCGCGTTGCTGGTGAGGTTGATCTGCCGGACGATGTCATCGGCGGCCGTGCTGAACATCACTTTACGGTCGCTGGTGCGGATCAGCGCGACCACGTCGATATCGGTGGCATCGGCAATGTCGGCAGTGAGCCGGTCGTGCTTCTCGGCATTTTTGGACGACGGCGGGCTGGTATAGCGCAGGAACAGCTTGGCCATGCGCGCGTTGTCGTGAAGGATGTCGCCGATTTCGTCCTTGACGATCTTGGTCGACTCTTGCAGCCAGATACGCACGTTGCTGTCGAAAATCTGCGACAGCGTGGTGGCAGCCAGCTCAGCCGCGATCATGGTGGGAATCACGCTGACCAGCCAGAACGCCAGCACCAGCTTGCGCTGGACGCTCCAACGCGAGATGGCAAAGGGGCGGGCTTTCTGGCGGGTCTTGGTAATCATCAGGTTTCGCTTATCGCAGCAGCCATGGCAGGGTCGGAACGATCCGGTCGAATAAACAGTTTTACAAGCGTGAGCAGGCCGTTGACCAGCCGGTTGCGGTGGCGGAAGAACAGGCTGTTGCCCTCGAACTCGCAACCCAGGCGCAGTTTACTGGCATACCCGGCCTGGCCGCACTCGTACAGCGGAATATGGTGTTCAATACAATAGTCGACATTGGTCAACCAACTGCGGAAGTACAGGTTGTACTCGCGGCTGAACGCAAGGTCATGGCCAAAGAACTTGTCCACCAGCCGATGCTCATCCAACAGGATAAGGTTGAACGCCACCAGGCGCTCGTCCACCCAGTACAGAACACAGACCGCCCGCTCGTGCAGGTGTTCGAGCACGCCCGTGAAGTAACCGGCGGGCAGGCGTTCGAACTGCAAGTCTGCGCGCGCGAGCGTGGCTTCATACAGGCGCATGACCTCAGGCAGCACGTCATCGATATTACGCCGCCACTCGACCCGCGGCCCTGGTGCGCGCAGTTTGCGGCGCAGGTCCTTGCGCGTGGATTTGCCCAGCGAACCCAGGTAGGCATCCACCGAGCCATAAGGCAGCGGCAACACCCCCGTGGGCAAGCTGGGCATGCTTTGAAAACCTGCGGCAAGGCAGCTCTGGGCCCAATGCGGGTCGTTGGTGGGCGCATCCTTGACCGCCAGCAAGCCGATACCGAGCGCGTCGGCATCGCTGCGCGCAGCCTCCAGTAACTGCTGCAACAGCAACGGGCGCCGGGATTCGGGCACATGGCTGGCGACACCGGCATCACAGCGTTCAGCCACCGGCGAACCGATGGCGTACAACGCCAGTTGCAAAACGCCAGGCCACAGACGCTCCAGGCGCTCGGTCAAGCGCTTGCCGACCCCCGACACCGTGGTGTCGAGGCGATAATGGGTGACGAACGCGGCAGCCACGGCCACCAGCGTTTGATCCTCGAAGACCGCGAGGTAACGCCACTGAAAGTCATCGATCGCGGCGTTTTCCACGGCCAGGTAATAGTCCCAATCCTCCAGGGCGCCGGGAAAACAGTCGTTCCAGGCATCGCGCTGGATGGCCCGGATGGTCGGGAAGGCTTGGGTGGTTATCACAGATTGCCCTTATTTCTATGGCGAACGCCGGTCCAATGTGGGAGCTGGCTTGTCGGATCGCCGCACCGCTGCGATGCAGGCGCCTCGGTATGTCAGGCAGACCGCAGTGATGCCATCGCGGGCAAGCCCGCTCCCACATTGACCTGCGTTGAATTGAGAACTGTGTGCTGCTCGACAAACCTGGCACTCAACTCGATCACCCGCCGGTACTGCAAATCGACCGTGATCATGTGGTAGCAGTTGTCCAACAGGATCTTGGTCACCGGCCCGCCGAGGTGGCGCTCCACGTAATCGGCGTTCCAGCGGCTGGTGATGTCGTCCTCGATGGAGTGCAGCACCAGCGCCGGCACCTTGATCTGGGGCATGCGCTTCTTGACCACGGCGTTCATGCGGTGCAGCTCGCGCACGGTGATGCCTTCCATGGTCAGCAACCCCGCCTCGCTGCTCTCGCCTTCCTTCATCTGCCGCTCGACGATGGCCCGCAGGCGCTCGTTCTTGATGCCGTAGGGCGGCTTCTCTTCGAAGCTGCAAATGTGTACGCCGAATGGAATCTTCATCAGCAACGGCGTGAGGAACGCCAGCTTGTTGATGCTCCAACCGTCGTACTTCAAGGTGGTGGAATACATCAGCAACCCGGCAACTTGCCCAGGATGTTCGGACGCCACATACATCGACATCACCGCGCCCATCGACAAGCCACCGACAAACACCTGCCCGTGGCGTTGCTTGACCTGCACGAAGGTCTTGCGCACGCCTTCGTACCAGTCCCGCCAGCCGGTGGCCTGCAGGTCGCTGTTGTCGCCGCAGTGCCCCGCCAGCGTGGGCACATACACCGTGCAGTTACCCACCTTGGCCAGGCCCTTCGCGACCTGGCGCAACTCGGTCGGCGTGCCGGTCAGGCCGTGGATCAACAGGATCCCGACCGGACCATCACCGAGAACGAAACCGGCAGTGCCTTCACCGAGGTCGATCCCTTGAGCATTCACCGCTTGGTCGCTCGAACCAGCAGTTGCTCGAGCAACTTGAGGCCCAGGTCGATTTCCGGGTAGCTGATTTCCAGAGACGGCGCCAGGGTGATCACGTTCTTGTAGTAACCGCCTACGTCGAGGATCAGCCCGAGTTTCTGGCCGTCCACCACCATGTCGCCTTTCATGCCTTCCTCGACCATGTAGTCCAGGGTCGCCTTGTCCGGGGTGAAGCCATCCGGGCCGCAGATTTCGCAACGCAGCGCCAGGCCCAGGCCGTCCACATCGCCGATGATCGGGAAGCGTTTTTGCAAGTCTTGCAGGCCTTCCAGGAAGTATTTGCCCTTGGCCATGACCATGGCGCCGTAGTCGACTTCGCTGGTCATCTTGAACATTTCCAGGCCGACGGCGGTGCCCAGCGGGTTGGAGGCGAAGGTGGAGTGAGTCGAACCTGGCGGAAACACCGTCGGGTTGATCAACTCTTCACGGGCCCAGATGCCGCCCAGTGGGTTGAGGCCGTTGGTCAGGGCCTTGCCGAACACGATCACGTCCGGCTGCACATCGAAGTGCTCGATCGACCAGAGTTTGCCGGTGCGGTAGAAGCCCATCTGGATTTCGTCGGACACCATCAAGATGCCGTGCTGGTCCAGGACGTGCTTGAGTTCGCGATAGAAATTCATTGGCGGGATCACGTAGCCGCCAGTGCCCTGGATCGGCTCGACGTAGAAGGCTGCGTATTCGCACTGGTTGGTCTTAGGGTCCCAGACGCCGTTGTATTCGGTCTCGAACAGGCGGGCGAACTGCTGCACGCAATGGCTGCCGTACTCTTCCTTGGTCATGCCCTTCGGGCCACGGAAGTGGTACGGGAAGGGAATGAAGTTGGCGCGTTCGCCAAAGTGGCCGTAGCGACGACGATAGCGGAAGCTGGAGGTGATCGACGAGGCGCCGAGGGTGCGGCCGTGGTAGCCGCCTTCGAAGGCGAACATCAGGCTTTTGCCGTTGCTGGCGTTGCGCACCACTTTCAGGGAGTCTTCGATCGACTGCGAACCGCCGACGTTGAAGTGCACACGGCCGTCGAGGCCGAACTTGTTCTTGGCATCGACCGCGATCATTTCCGACAGCTCGATCTTGCCTTTGTGCAGGTACTGGCTGGCGATTTGCGGCAGGGTGTCGATCTGCTTTTTCAGCGCGTTGTTCAGGCGCGGGTTGGCATAGCCGAAGTTGACGGCCGAGTACCACATTTGCAGGTCGAGGTAGGCCTGGTCTTCGGTGTCCCACACATAAGAGCCTTCGCAGCGGCTGAAAATACGCGGCGGCTCGATGTAGTGAACGGTGTCGCCATAGGAGCAGTACTTGGCTTCTTTATCCAGGAGAACCTGGTCTTCGGCGGTAGCGATACGGATATCAGACATGATGGAAGAGTTCCTGATTGTCAGAAGAGGTGTTGAAGGTGGTGGCGTTGGCGGCGATGCCTTGAGGCAGCTTGGCCAGCAACGCCGGCACTTGCGCAAAGGTGTCGAAGCGCGCATGAGGGATCTGGTGGGCGACGCAGTACTCGGCGAGGCTGCCCTTGGCGAACACGAAGTCGGCAGTGGAGGCCACGCACATGTCGGACTTGCCATCGCCGATCACCAGCACGCGCTTGTTGCGCGGCGTGGATTTGCACTTGCAGTTGCCGGCAGCGGCGCGGCAGGCATCGCTGGCATACGGGAAGTCGATGCGCCAGCTGTCCTGGTCAACCTGGCGCAGGCGGTTGGCGAGGATCGGCAGCAGGGTCACGTAGTTGCGCGAAAGGATGCGGGCAATGCCCTGCTCGATGCCGTCGCTGACCACTTCGATGGAAGCACCCAGGCCCATGACGTGATCGACGAAATCCGGGAAGTCCGGGTCGATCTCGACACTGTCAAAGTACGCCAGCAGTTCAGCCGGGGTGGCCTTGATCAGCGCCAGTTGGCGGCTCAGGCATTCGCGTGAACCGATATGCCCATCCAGCCATTCCTGCTCAATGGTTTCCCACTCGGGGCCGGCGAAGCGTTGGAGGACGTTGTCGATGACATCCGTGGGAGTAATGGTCCCGTCGAAGTCACACACGATATGCCAGTTGATCATCTGCCTTTCCTTTAGGTAAAGGGCCTTGGAGGAGCGCGCTGTATGCGCTTGCCAAGGGATAGAGCAGGGACTGTGCCAACTGGCGAAAACCCCGCAGGGCTGGGGGTTAGGGCGAAATGCGCGGTGGTAGGTGTCGCTGGAGCTACAATTTTTGTAGCTTGCTACAAACAACATGAGTGCTTGCGCAGGCGCGTCGGTTTGCGCGTTCATGCGCGCCTGCCCACCTTCAGGAAACGTCCCCATGTCCAAGCTCGCTGCTGCTGTATTCACCGGTTTACTTGGAGGGTGGGGCCTTTGCAGTGCCGCGTGGGCAGAAGGCATCACGGGCGACGTGGGCGCGGGCCTCAGCTATCAGCCCCACGACCCCAGCGCCAGCCGCTACGAAACCCGGCCTGTGCCTTATCTGGACCTGGATTGGGGCGACGTCAGCCTGAGCACCGATGACGGCCTCACCTGGAGCGCCCTGGATACCCACGGCCTTACCGCTGGCCCCTATATCAACTACCTGCCGGGGCGTACTTCCAACGGCGAATTGCAGGGCCTGCGCAACGTGTCGGACATGGCCGAGGTGGGCGGTTTCGTCCAATATGCCCCGGCCAATTTCTGGCGGGTCTACGCGCAATTGGGCCAGGCCGTGGGCGGCGGGCATTCCCAGAGCGGCGCCCTGGGTAAAATCGGCGGCGAACTGGGTTACCCCGTGGGTGGCGGGATTATCGGCAGCAATAGCCTGGTTGCGCATTTTGCCGATGCGCGCCAGACCAACACCTTCTTCGGCGTGGACAACAACGAAGCTGTCGCCTCGGGCTTGCGGCCCTATAACGCGAGCGGGGGCTTCCAGAACGTGACGCTGAGCCAAAGCTTCGCCTTTCCCCTTGCGCCCCATTGGTCGCTACTGACCAGCGCCAGCTGGGTACACCTGGTGGGGTCGGCGGCCAAGAGCAGCATCGTCAAGGAGGCTGGCCATGTGAATCAGGGCCAGGTGCAGACGGCGATCAGCTACACCTTCGACTGAATTACACGGGAGCAAAATTGTGGGAGCGGGCTTGCTCGCGAAAGCAGTGTGTCAGTCACCCGATACTTCACTGATCCACCGCATTCGCGAGCAAGCCCGCTCCCACAATGGGCCTGTGTTTCATAGCTCTATCTTCAGTGTTCTTCGCCCTCAGCCAACAGCGCGATACCACCGATAATTACCACCACGCCCACCCAATGCAACACGCTGATGTGCTCCCCCAACCCCAGCCAAGAGCCCAGCAGCACCGCCACAAACACCAGCGAACTCAGCGGAAACGCCAGGGACAAACTGCTACGCCGCAGGATCAGCATCCACACAAAAAACGCACCCAGATAGCTGGCAATCGCCGCCAGAATCCCCGGGTTGCGCGCCACGTCCGCCAGCCATTGCCAACTGAAGTCCATCGGCCCCAATTGATCGCCGGCTACCTTGGTGAACAACTGCCCGGCGCTTTCGGTGGCGATCAGCAATGCCCATAGCACCAGGGTGCCAAGCCGCCCATGCAGCCAGCCGGTATTGATTGTTTGCGTTGTCATGCCTGGTTCCCCGCGATCGCTACCAACATCACACCTAAAGTAATCACCAGCGTGCCCAGCCAACGACGCCGACTGACGGTTTCCTTGAGCACCACCCTGCCTGCCAGTACCACCAAGCAATAGGCCAACGCCGCCAGCGGAAACAGCAGACTCAAGGGCGCACGGGACAGCGCTTCGAGCCACACAAAAAACTCAATCACATAGGCGCCGACGCCGGCCCACAGCAGCGGCGCATTGAACACCTGGCCCCAGAACGCACGCAGGCGAAAACCGCCATCGAGTTGCGGCAAACGGTCCACGCCCAATTTGAAACACAGCTGGCCAATCACATCGAGGACGATGGAAAACGCCAGTAACAGCACCACGGTCAGGGTCACGGGAACAGCTCCTCAAACAGGTCGATCAAGGCTTCATTGGTTGCCGCATTACGCTGCAAGTCTTGCGGGCTCCAGCGCTCCGGTGGCGGCTGGTCGGACTTGGCTTCCCAGCGCTTGAACGCGTTGCTGAATGCCGGCGTAGCGAACTCACCGCAGACGTCAATGCCAATGATGCGTTTACCCGCCGCCAACGCCCGCAGGGCCTGGAGCAAATGGGTCAGGCGCATGCCACCCTGGTCCCAGTTGGTGGCGGCGTCTTCACTGGCGAGCACATCTTTGTCGATGGTGATCCAGATCGCCTCGGTGGGCAGGCTGGCAATCATCTGGTCGAGGAAGGCGCCCCAATCCAGGTCCGCCAGGTTGCGCCAGTGCAGGTGGTTCTCCTGTTGCTGGTGGCCGGCGCCGTCCCCCACCCGGCCCCAGACCTTGGACGGCGGATGCTGCCAGGGAAACAGCTGCAAACGCCCGCGCTTGAGGGCGCCAAGGTTGCCGCCGCGCAGTTGCGGGTTATGCAGGTCATCGCTGCACGGGCCCAGGGTGACGATGCGTTGGATCGCTGGCATCTTCAGCGCCCGGTTGACCCACGAACCACAGTGCCGCTTGGGCGCAAAGCGCACCCAGTCTGGGTGGTTGTCAAAGTGAATCAGGCTGACGGGCTCTTTGAGGTCGGCCAAAAACGCCGGCGTAAGGTGGTGATAATCGCCGGAACCGACAAACAGGATTTCCGGGCGCGCGTCACGGGGCCGTGGCCGTTGGGCCAGGCGCTCGACGAAACGCTTCCAGGTTTTTTCGGTGGACCACAAACGCAATTTCGGGCCCAGGTCCAGTAGGTCCAGGCGCGTGGCCCGACCGCTGGCCAACCGCCGGGCAATCGGTGCCTGGCCGGTGAGGCTGTGGTCAAGGTCAAGAATATTCAAGGTAAGTTTCACCCCTAATGGCAGTGCCCAACCGCAGGCCGGTTGGGCTTTAGGGGGGTAATGCAAGGGATGGGCCAGCGCTTGGATGAGCGCCACTTTTGCAAACAATGAGTATCAAGTGTGGGAGCTGGCTTGCCTGCGATAACGGTGTGTCAGCCAGCCCATTTGCAACTGACAGTCTGCTATCGCAGGCAAGCCAGCTCCCACATTTTGCTACATGCTCGGCCTCAGGATTTCGATTCGTTGATGATCTGGCGAATCGCGCCGACGAAGGCTTCCGCCGGTTGCCCACCGCTCACCGCATATTGGTCATTGAAGACAATGGTCGGCACCGAACTCACCCCACGAGAAACCCACAGCTGTTCCTGCTCGCGGACTTCGGCGGCGTATTCATCGCTGGCAAGAATCTCGGCGGCGCGCGCAATGTCCAGCCCTACGCTCTCGGCGATGATCGCCAGGGTCGCGTGGTCGGAAGGGTCCTGGCCATCGCTGAAATACGCCTTGAACAGCGCTTCCTTGAGGTTGTATTGCAAACCTTCCAACCCGGCCCAATGCAACAGGCGGTGCGCGTCGAAGGTGTTGTAGATACGGCTCTGGCCGTCGGTGCGGAACGCAAAGCCCAATGCGGCGCCCATGTCGCGGATACGCGCACGATTAGCCTGGGACTCTTCAGCCGTGGAGCCGTATTTTTCAGTGATGTGCTCGACGATGTTCTGACCGATGGCGGGCATGTTCGGGTTCAGTTCGAACGGCTGGAAATGAATCTCGGCCTGCACTTCGCTGCCGAGTTGGTCGAGGGCTTCGGTCAGGCCACGCAGGCCGATGATGCACCAGGGGCAGGATACGTCGCTGACGAAATCGATTTTCAGGGGAGTACTCATGGTGGGCAACCTCGCGTGCAGTCATGCGTATACATAAAGGTTGCACGATACACCACCTTCACAGCACCTTCGAAGGCTCGCTCAAATCGATCTGCGCCCAGTGCGCGGCATCCTGGCGATGGGCTTGCAGGTAGGGCAACACCGCCGCCAGCAAGGGCGCCTTGAACGCTTCCTGAAAACGGTGGGCCAGGCCGGGAATCAATTTCAACTGGCTGCCCTGGATATGCGCAGCCAGGTGCACGCCGTGCATCACCGGCAGCAAGGGGTCGGCGGTGCCGTGAACGACCAACGCCGGCACGCGCAGTTGGTTGAGCAAGGGTACACGGCTTGGCTCGGCCAGGATTGCCATGATCTGGCGCTTCACGCCTTCGGGGTTGAAGGCGCGGTCATAGGACAGCGCCGCCTGGTGCAGCAACGCCTGGCGATCGTCCTTGATATCCGGGCTGCCCAACGCCGCGAGCAAGTCTGCCTGTTGCTCCAGCGCCACCTCACGGTTGGGCGCGCTGCGCCGCGAGAGCAATTGCACCAGCGCCGCGTTCGGCGCGGGCAAGCCCTCGGCGCCGGAGCTGGTCATGATCAGGGTCAGGCTTTCCACGCGCTGTGGCGCCATGGCTGCCAGGTGTTGAGCGATCATGCCGCCCATGCTCGCGCCGAGTACGTGAAATTGCTGCACCTGCAGCGCGTCCATCAAACCCAGAGCGTCATCGGCCATATCGGTCAAGGTGTAGGGCGCGGCCACCGGCAGGCCGAGCTTGTAGCGCAGCACTTCGAAGGTCAGGTTGGCGCTCGCCGGCGCCTGCCGCCAGGTGGACAGGCCGACGTCGCGGTTGTCGTAGCGAATCACCCGAAAGCCTTGTTCGCACAGGGCCACCACCACTTCGTCCGGCCAGTGAATCAACTGCCCGCCCAAGCCCATCACCAGCAGCAACGCAGGGTCGGACGCACGGCCGATACTTTGATAGGCGATGCTCACCTGAGCCAGGTCGACCGTTTGGGTCGGGACATTGACATCACATCGAGACGCCGCAAAAGACGGCAGGCCGAACAGTAGAGCGGCCACTAAAAACAACGCACGCATGAAAAACACCAAAACGCAGAACCCCAGTAGAGCGCGAGTCTGATGAAGTTTGTTCAAGCGCGCTGCCACAGTTCGATGACAGTTTGATGAAGAGCGCCCAGTGGTCATGGTCGACACGCCCCACAACATGAGACAAAATCAAGCAATCCGTTTTCGTCGCAAATTATATTCATGGAGCGCCTGTGCTCGAAATCCGTCACTTGAAAACCCTGTACGCCTTGCGCGAAGCCGACAGCCTGGTGGAAGCCGCCGAACGCCTGCACCTGACCCAGTCCGCCCTCTCCCATCAGTTCAAGGAACTGGAAGAGCGCCTGGGCATGCCACTGTTCGTGCGCAAGACCAAACCGGTGCGCTTCACCAGCGCCGGCCTGCGCCTACTGCAATTGGCCGACGCCACCCTGCCGTTGTTGCGCGGTGCCGAGCGCGATATTGCGCGGCTGGCCGGGGGTACCGCTGGGCGCTTGCACATGGCGATCGAATGCCACAGTTGTTTCCAGTGGCTGATGCCGACCATCGACCAGTTCCGCGATGCCTGGCCGGAAGTCGAGCTGGACCTGGCCTCGGGCTTTGCCTTCGCGCCGCTGCCGGCCCTGGCCCGTGGCGACCTGGACCTGGTGGTGACCTCCGACCCGCTGGAACTGCCGGGTATCACCTACGTACCGCTGTTTACCTACGAGGCCATGCTGGCGGTGGCCAACCAGCACGCGTTGGCGAACAAGTCCTATATCGTGCCGGAAGACCTGCTGACAGAAACCCTGATCACCTACCCGGTGGAACGTGACCGCCTGGACATCTTCACCCGCTTCCTGGAACCGGCCGACGTTGAACCGGCCCAGGTGCGGACTTCGGAGCTGACCGTGATGATGATGCAACTGGTGGCCAGCGGCCGTGGGGTGTGCGGTATGCCCCACTGGGCGCTGCATGAATACAGCTCACGCGGGTATGTGAAAGCCAAGCGGTTGGGCGAAAAAGGTTTATTTGCCACGCTGTATGCCGGAATTCGCGCAGACATGCTGGATGCGCCGTATATGCGCGACTTTTTGCTGACCGCCAAGGACACGTCGTTTTCGACCTTGGATGGAGTTAGCGCGGTTCGCTGAGCTGGAGAGAACCTCATCGAGCCAGCAGATCGGGCTTGTGTGGGAGTCGGGCTTGCCCGCGATGCGGGCAACTCGGATCGCTTGTCACACCGCGTTGATGCTATCGCAGGCAAGCCACACCTTGGGCTTCATTCAACCCGAAGTTCGCGCCACATGTGGATCTTGTCGAAGTAATCGACACCTACCCGCACCGCCAATGGCTCGAGGCCGTACTGGATGAAGCCGCAGCGTTGGTAAAGTGCCAACGCCGCCTCATTTCCAGCGGTGACGGTCAGTTGAATCAGTTTCAGGCGCGGATGCCGGCGAGCCTCCTCAAGCGCTGCTTGCACCAGTTGCCGCCCCATTCCCTTCTGCTGATAAGCCTCGGTCACGTACATGCCGAACAAGGTCACCTTGTGCCGCGCCTTTTCGCGAGGCTCGTAGGCCAGGCCAACGATGCCGGCCAGTCGCTCCTCATCAAAGCCGCCCAACAGGCAATCCAGCGGGCTGTCGAGACGCTTTTCCCACCAGCTCAACGGCATCGAGGCGCGCTCCGCGACACTGGACGTGAACGCTTGCGGATACGCGCCATAGGCCTCGAGCATCAATGCCCGATAGGCTTGCGCATCGTCGGCGTCCAGCGGGCGAATCATCATGCGGTAGCCAGCGAATCACGATAGAACGGCAGGATCAAATCGCGCGTCAATGGCGCCAGATGCAAGTCACCTTCGCCCATGGGATCGATCCAGCACACCTCTTCAATCTCTGCTGCAGGGGTGACGGCGACGTCGACCTGCACCTTGAACAACTCAGCCTCTACGGTAAAACCCGGTTCGTTGGCCGCGGGTGCCGAGAACAGGCCAAGATAGACGGCTTGGCTCGGATCAACGCGCAGGTTCAGCTCCTCGTGCAACTCACGGACGAGCGCCTCGGCAGGTTGCTCGCCGGCGTCGATTTTGCCGCCCGGTTGCATGAAAGCCAGGGTATCGCGCTTGCGCACAAGCAGGGTTTGACCGTCGCCACGGACCAACAGCGCGGCTGCAATGCGGATAGTCTTGGACATGGAAGGCCCTCTCTCGGATTGAAAAGCGGCCAAGGATCCCACGCGCATTCTGCGCACGCAACTCGCGCGTGCAGGGCGATTTTTTCCGACATACATACACCGCAGGGTCCAGTTTCGGCCACCCTAAACTCGCAAACTCATATTCAGCAGGGCTCGCTGCACCTCGGTGCGCCGCGCTCTTTTATAAGAGTTTACTCATGCACAATTCATTGCCCACCCTCAAACAATCATCCACTGACGAACCGCAACCGCTGCCGGCCGACAGCACGTCAACCCCTACCATGCAACCGATGACGCTTGCGGTCGTGCCGCCGGCTTCACTTTCTGCCGAAGAACAACTGGCTTACCTCACCCGTGAACTCGACAAACTCAATGCACAGACCTCTGAGCTGGTAAGGCGACAGCCGAGTGTCGGCCGCGTGTACCAGCAGCAATTGGCCGAGATGTTTCCCGATGCACATCTGCCCATCAATCCCAACCAGATTTTTTATAGCCGCTATCGCGAAGACCAGGAAGGACAAAAGCACCTGCTGTCCTGCGAACCACTGGGCTCGCTGCTGGCCACCTTACGCGCGCCTGGCGCAGAGTCTTATCTGACCCAGGAGAGCGGCGCCTTCTACCGCGAATGCAACACCCTGGACACCGATAAAATCCTCTCTGCCAATGCCTCGACGACAACCCTGGCCGCCAGGCTGGAAATAGCCATCACCTTGAGCCTGAATACATTCTGGGGGGCTGGCGAGCCCTCCCAACCCAACACGGAGGAGCAATTGGTCGCACTGCGACGACAAGTGCTGGCCCATCAACTGGCATTGCGCTCGTTGGACGGCACGTTGTCGGCGCATGCACGGGCGCTGGCGCAGAATGTGCTCAAGTACCCAAGTGCTGCGGCACGTGAACAGGTGTTTACCGTCGACAACAGGCCCACGGTGTACCGACTGGCCCTGGAGAATGGCAGTGAATTCGCCGGCGCATTCATTCTGACCCCCACGGGCACGACGCCTCTGACGGGCAAAGTGATGCTCTATAGCCCAAGCGAGGAATTTGAGGAGTTTGAAAACCTGGCGCGTTTGAATGACGCCGTCGCAGCCCGCATACAAGACGGCGCAGCGCCAGGCAAGCTGTTGATCGCAAGCCTGCCGACAGCCGCTCGTGCCGCGCTGAGCGGCTTGCCCGTACTGACGACGACCCCGTCCCAGATAGACGCTGACGTGATTGCTGACAGTGTCCGCGCATTGCGAGTCAGGCAACATTTCTCTGTTCGCGAAGCCTTGCGCAGGGAGACGTTGCCCTCCACAGGCGAGCTCGACCTGGCCGCAGACCTGACGCCACAGTGGGATGTCGCTAATGCTTTTATGGTGCGCAACCTACGCCTGTTGACGGCCGAACCCGCATGGTTGAAAACCGCCGACGAGCAAGACCAGGCTCGGTACAGGCAACTGGAGCAAGAACTGATCGACAGCAATGAGGAACTCGCACCTCATCTTGAGAGAATCTTGACACTGGAAGCGTTCTCCCAACAGGAGACCGACAAGGTGCTGAAAAAACAGAAACCTGTGTATGCCAACGTTGATATTGACCCTTATAGAAGCCTGGTTCATCTGCGCGTCACAACGTCCTCCCGGTCGGCCGAAATGACGGGGTACCGTAACGAGGAAGCCACCATTGTCTACATCAGCGAAGACCGCAAGATCAATATCCCGCAGTGCCTGCCAGGCGAAAAACTGACGTGGGGCACCTGGCGTACCCAAACCGTGGTGGATCTGCGCACACTGGGAAGTTATACCCAACGTAATGTCGACCCATGGTCGGTGCATGGCATACATAGAACGATCAGTGCCACCGCCAACATTATTGACACAGCCGGCAACCCTCACGGAAAACTTGGCAACGATGATTTGCGCGCACTCGCGACAGAAGCTGACATTGGCCAAAAATACGATACGTATCTGCGGTCAACCTTCTCGCAGAGCAGCGGGACAAGCAGCTTCGCTACAGTCTGGCAGCGCGCCAACGCGGCAAAAATGAATAAGGACGCGCTTGAGAACCGTCTCAACCCTGACGCAGCCAAACTGTTTACATTCCAGACGCCAGGCAGTGGGTTTGACTGGATAAAAGCCGTCACTGAACACCCTGATTCAACCTCCCGCCCCCGAGTCAGCGAATTCGAGATAGAGGTCAACCTGCTGGTATTGGGCGCCGCGCAAGAGAGGGGCCAAGGCGGGCAGGTCATGCATCGTGTCCTGGTCATTCATCGAAAAGGCACCAAGCCTGACGGGGTCAGTGTGCTGTATACCCCGGATGCACCAGATGGCGTTGCCTTCCGGGAGCTGACCAAGGGGCTGGTGGAGCTGGACACGCTGAAAGCAAAACCGGAATGGCAGGCCTATTTCACTTCCCAGATGGCCACTAAGGATACGAAAGAGATCACACGGATCTTCAACGATACGCGCAGTGTGTACCGCTATACCTTGACGCCGATAACCGGCAATTTCCACGCGTACCTGTATTCGGCGCAACTGGGTTTTCAACTCGCGCACGCCGACTACCGTTCACGGAGCAATGCGCAAATTTTCCGCGAATCGGCGGTAAACGCCTTTATGTTCGGGGTGGAAACCGCCGATTTTCTGCTCGGGTTGATACCCGGCAAAACCGCCCTGTCGTTTTTGCGCCGAGCTATCAACCGCGGATTAGGCGTGGCCAAGCAGCTGGGGCGGCGCATTCCGGGGCTGGCCAGTAAAGTCGGTACGGACAGGAGCACCGCCATTGTACTGACGGGTGCCTCCCTCCGCCCGTTGGAACCCGCCTGGGTCAATGTGATGCCGTATCGGTTGCCTGAGCAAATAGAGCCGTTCTTTGACGTAGTGGAGTTTGCCGACACCCACCGATACAGACTGTCGCGCCAGTCGGGCCGCGCACCGTGTTTTTTTGATAAACACAATAACCAGTTCATCGCGATGCGCGACCCAACAGGCCGCTATCACCTGTATCAGTCCTATGTAGAAGACGGCGCACGCTATGTAAAAGACCCGGCAGGTCACCACGTGGACTTTATGGTCGTACCGGGAGACGCAAAGAGCTGGAAGCCCCGTTTCGAACGAAACGCTGTGGGCGGAGGTTCCGTTCTGGGCGCCCTGCGTCCTCTCACCCCTGAACAGCAAGTGGATGCGGACCTGATCGCGGCGATGCGGCTTTTTGCAACAGAAGGGGAAATGCGGGATTTCGTGCGCGTCATAGAACAAACCGACGCTTCCCTGAAGCTCGATTTGATCACTCGCGCCCGACAACAGCTTGGCACCCTGGATGAAGCTGAATTTCACCGCTGGATGTCGAACTCGAAAAGCTTGAGCCGAGCCAATCAAGAGAGATTACGTAGTTCCCTGTTAAACCTGCGGCTCGAACTGGCCACGGTTGAACATATACACCTGTCGACACAGCATTTTGCGCAACCCCTGTCTGCGCGGGACAAGGAAGAACTGTTTAAAAAAGTCAAAAGGCTCATTGGCAAGAACGAGAACCTCGACAAACAGATCAGAACATCGATTGCCGTTGCCGACCCCGATACTGGCGCACAATTTGTCGGGTACGCCATCACCCACAAACACCAGCATGCGATGGATAAATTCGCAGCAAAATATGAACTTTATACTTGGCGGGATGCTGCACTGAAAGTGTTTGCAAACAAGCCCGAACACCTCGTACGTATTAATCAACTCGCCTCAGATCTGGGAATTACACGCCAGGAGGCGATACGTCGATTCTTACTGCTGCCTGAGACAAAAAGCACCCTGGATGCCTTCATGAAGGATACCTTCAAGGCCAAGCTCGCCAAGCTTCAAGTCACCTCCTTTTCAGAGGATTTCAAAAAATCCGGTATTCCCTATATCGCCCTATCCCGAGGCCAGCATGGGGCAGATACTGGCGTAGCCATGGTAGACAGTAGAGACGTCACAGCATTCGAAAAAGCCCTGCCCAAGTTTGCAACGCCTCTGGAGTTTGAAGTCCCCCGCGTTCAAACCCATAGAGTTGAAAGGCCAGGGCCGGCGCTGCCTGTCGGGCCGGAAGTCGTGCCCACTCGCGATCCGCACATCAACATCGTGAAGCTGGATGAACTGGCGCAAACCCAGAAAAAACTCCTGCCCGCCCCTGCCACCGCCAAACTTGGGGAGATCACCCAGGATATCCAAGCCGGTCGCCTCAGCCGCAAGCGAATAGGCAACTTCACCTATGTCGATCTCCCTCAGGTGCAGCCCGGCACGGGCCGTGGTCTTTGGCGCGTGGCAATTGAAAAAAACGGCAAAGAAGGTGGCAAAGATGTCTACATCATCAGGGGTATCTTTGATTACCACGCCAGCAAGCACGTAGCCTGGGGCATATAACTACAGGAGGGGCGGCACCTCGTCCGGCGCCCTGATAAACACACTGTACTTGGCGCCCTCCATCGCCTCGAACGCGATCAGCTTGTCCACCAGTGGCAGGTTCAGCACCTTGCCGGCATTGAGCAATAACATGCCGTTGTCGGCATTGAGGTTGCGCGCCAGCACCATGCCGGCTTCCAGCTCACGGGTGGAGAGGACTTTTACCGTCGGATCACCCAGGGTCACATCGCTGAGGAAGGTCGCGCAGGCTTGCACGAAATCTTCCACCAACGCCGGGTCATACAGGCGCCCGGCGTACTTGCGGATATACAACAGCGCCTCGTCGCTGTTGAGGTGCCGCTCCAGGATCAGGCCTTTCTGCAATTCGATAAAGTCCACCGCCAGCTTCAGCAGCCGTGAACCGGGCGGGATGGTATCGCCCTTGAGGTGGTCGGGAAACCCCGTGCCGTCCCAACGTTCCTGGTGATGACGAATGATCCGCGCTGCGTCCTTCATCGGCTCCAGGGTCATCAGCAGCGACTCGCTCTGCCCCGGATACTCACGGTACAAGCCGCGGTCGGTACTATGCAGTTTGTCCGACGGTGCAACCATCATGCTGTCCGTCCAGCTCAACTTGCCGATGTTGTACAACGCGGC
The DNA here is from genome assembly GCF_016613265.1 of Pseudomonas sp. MF6751. Taxonomy (NCBI): domain Bacteria; kingdom Pseudomonadati; phylum Pseudomonadota; class Gammaproteobacteria; order Pseudomonadales; family Pseudomonadaceae; genus Pseudomonas; species Pseudomonas sp. MF6751. Next base: position 12,360 of record NZ_JAENSV010000015.1, on the reverse strand, counting down.
GGCCATGGTCAGGTCACGGGTGCTTGATTCGTCCATGGACTGGGTGGCGCAATACACCCGGATCAACTCGATCAACGCGCGGTTGGTCTGTTTGTCCTTGGGCAAGCGCAGGTTGGCCAGCAGCGAAAACACTTCCGTGCCGGTCACATAGCTGCGCTTGAGCTCGTCGTAGGCCAGGTCGAGCATGTCGGCGGTTTGTTGCAACTCGGCGGTACGCGCCGCCACACGTTTTTCCAGGGTGGCGTTGAGTAGCTTTAGCTGTTCGGTCTGGTCTCGGGCCAGGCGTTCAAGGCGTTGGTGCTCGAGGGTTTGCTGCAACACCAGTTGCAACTCTTCGTCGTTCCAGGGTTTGCTGATGTAGCGGTGGATCTGCCCGTCGTTGATCGCCTTGATGATGGTGGTGAGGTCGGCGTAGCCGGTGAGCAGGATGCGGCTGGTGGCGGGATACAGGCGGTGGACCTCGGCCAGCAGCGTGGCGCCGTCCATGCCGGGCATGCGCGCATCGCTCATCACCAGATCGATAGGCCGGGTCGCCATGATCTCCAGCGCCTGGGCGCCGCTGGTGGCCAATACCACCTCATAGGGCTGGCCGCGCAACAGGCGGCGCAGGCTATTAAGGATCGACTCTTCATCGTCGACTAGCAAAACAGCGGACTTCGTAGCGAGTTGTTCATCCATGGCGACTCTGCCTTCAAATTAAACGAAGTTAAGCTAAATTGAATCCGCGCAATACAAAGCGCGATTGATTTGACGCCAACTGGCCGTCGATATCAAGGGAACTCAACTATGCTGCACTGCATGCTCGCGCCCCGTTCAGTTGTAGAACCAGGGAAGGAATTGTCATGCCATCAAGCCTTTTGCACGTGCCGAGTGCGCCATGAGGACGGAATCGGGCCGGGCCAACCGGCGCATCCTGATCGTGGATGACACGGCTTCGATCCACCAGGATTTTCGCAAGATCCTCTGTGCCGACGAGCATGGCGAGCCCTCCCTCGACACCCTGGAGTCCACCCTCTTCGGCACCACCGCGCCGGCTCGCCAGGCGTTTGACCTGGATTCGGCCTATCAGGGCCAGGAAGCCTTGGCGCTGGTCAAGAAAGCCCTGGACGCCCACTCGCCCTACGCAATGGTGTTTATCGATATGCGCATGCCCCCTGGCTGGGACGGCCTGCACACCATCGAACAGTTGTGGGAGGCGGACCCCAACCTGCAAATCGCGCTCTGCACGGCCTATTCCGACTACTCCTTCGAGGCAATCGAAGCGCGCCTGAAATACAACGACCAACTGCTGATCCTGAAAAAGCCCTTCGACCACCTGGAAATCCGCCAGATGGCCAGCGCCCTGACCTGGAAATGGCAACTGGCCCAAGACGCGGCCCTCAAGGTGATCAGCCTGGAGCGCACCATCGAGGAACGCGTGCAGGAGCTGCTCAAGGTCTCGCATTTATTGCAATACGACGCCCTGACGGAGTTGCCCAACAGCACGTTGCTGGGCGACCGCCTGACCCAGGCGATCGCCTTGGGCCGCAGGCATGACACGCAACTGGCAGTGATGTTTCTGGGGCTCGACCGCTTCAAGCGCATCAACAACGCCCTGGGCTATCCGGCCGGCGACGAGGTGCTTGCGCAGCTCAGCCTGAGCCTGGTGGCGGCGGTACGGGCGTCGGATTCGGTGTTTCGTTACGGCTCCGACGAGTTCGTGGTGCTGCTCAACGATATCCAGCATCCCCAGCAAACCCAGCACATTGCCCAAAAGGTGCTCAATGCCGTCAGCGCGACTCGCCATGTCGCGGGGCATGACCTGAGTGTGAGCGCCAGCCTGGGCATCAGCATTTATCCCGATGACAGCGACAATGCCGTGGGCTTGCTCAAGCATGCCGAAACCGCGATGCGTACCAGCAAAGAACGCGGCCCGGGGGATTTCAGCTTTTACACCGAAGACATGAACCTGCGCGCCCAGCACCAGCAAAACCTGGAAAGCGCGATCCGCCAGGCGCTGGACCGCGATGAATTTGTGCTGCATTACCAGCCCAAGCTGGCGCTGGAGACCGGGCGCATCGTCGGTGCGGAAGCGCTGACCCGCTGGTTTCGACCGCAGTCGGGTTGGGTCAGCCCGGCGGAGTTCATTCCGGTCGCCGAAGACAGCGGCCTGATCGTGCGCCTGACTCAGTGGGTACTGCGCCAAGCCTGCGCACAAGCCCAAGCCTGGCGCGAGATGGGCCTGGCACCCCTGCGCATGTCGGTGAACATCTCGGCGATCGACTTTCGCCAACGGGACTTCGTCGACAACCTGGCCGCCATCCTGAAAGAAACAGGCCTGCCGCCCACCCAACTGGAACTGGAAATCACCGAAAGCGTGCTGATGCAGAACGTCGACGAAACCGTGGAGACCCTGCAAAAGATCAAGGCCATGGGCATCCGCCTGGCCCTGGACGATTTCGGCACCGGCTACTCCAGCCTCAGCTACCTGCGGCGCTTTCCCATCGACGTGCTGAAGATCGATCAATCCTTCGTGCGCGGCCTGCGCATCAATAGCCAGGACGAACAATTGATCAGCGCTATCATCGGCATGGGCAAGAGCCTGGAACTGAACATCATTGCCGAAGGTGTGGAAACCGTCGACCAATTGAATTTCCTCAAAGCCCAGCGGTGTGAGGAGGGCCAGGGCTTTCTGTTCAGCAAGGCGCTGCCTTCGAAAGATTTTGTGCAACTGCTGCAAACGGATAGCGCGACACTGATGCCGGATCAATAAAATAAATAGCCCTAGGCCTGCAAGGAGTGCTCGCTTGAGCAACGTCGTAAACCACCGTTCTGGCCTGATGTTCGCGTTATGCCTGGGCACCGCATCGCTGTCAGCCGCACCGCTGAACGAAGCGCTCAAGCCCTTGCCGGCGGTTCCAGTACTGGACCCGGCCAAGGTTGAGTTGGGTCGCCAACTGTTCAACGAGCCGCGTTTGTCGGTCAACAACACCTTGTCCTGCGCAAGCTGTCACCAACTCACCAGCGGCGGCGCCGACAATAAGCCATTCTCCATTGGCTTTGACGGCAAACCGGTGCAGATCAATACCCCTTCCGTATTCAATGCCAGCCTGAACTTCAAACAGTTCTGGAACGGTCGGGTGGACACGCTGCAGGCCCAGGTCGAGCAGGTGGTGATCAGCCCGGTGGAAATGGGCAGCGACTGGAATACCGTGGTGCGCAACCTGTCCGCCCTGCCCGCCTACCAGAACGCGTTCAAGCAGGCCTATCCCGATGGCGTCACCGCTTCCAATGTGCAAAACGCCCTGGCCACCTATGAGCGCACGCTGCTGACACCCAATTCGCGGTTTGACCAATACTTGCTGGGCAACACCGATATCCTGACCCGCCAGGAAAAATACGGCTACCAACGCTTCAAGGATTACGGCTGCATCGCCTGTCACCAGGGCGTGAACATTGGCGGCAATATGTTCCAGAAGTTCGGCGTGATGGGCGACTACTTCAAGGCCCGCGGCAACCCGCTGGAATCGGACCTGGGGCGCTACCTGCTGACCCAGGATGAAGAAGACCGTCACGTGTTCAAGGTGCCCAGCCTGCGCAATGTGGCCGTCACGGCGCCGTACTTCCACGACGCCTCGGCCAAGACCCTTGAAGAGGCGGTTGACGTGATGTTCAAGTACCAGTTGGGGCGCAACCCGTCCCAGGAAGACAAGGACCTGATTATCCAGTTTCTCAAGACCCTGACCGGTGAATGGGCGGGCAAGCCGTTATGAGACCCTTGTCACGCCGACGCACCAGCCAAATCCTGCTAGGCCTCATCACCGTGCTCCTGGCCTCCACCCTGGTGTTTTTGTACCTCAAGTCTTCACGCGACCAGACAGCCACTTATACCCAGTCGCGCGACTTGATCCGCCAACTCCAGCAGCTCAATGCTCAGTGGGACAGCGAAGTGCTCAAGGCCCGCATCGCGATCACCCACAACTACGATCCACTGGTGACACCGCTGACCGAGATGACCCGTATCGGGGCTGAGCTGGAAAGCCGCGACACCTACCACAGCGCTGTCGACCTGCCTGGTTGGCAAGCCAGCCATGCGGCGTATCTGACGGCCATCGAGGAAAAAGCCCGGCTCGTCGACCAGTTCAAATCCCACAACGCAGTGCTGCGTAACTCATTGGCTTTTTTGCCGACGGCCGAAGACGACATCCAGGCCCAATTCAACAGCATGACCGACGAAGGCCGGCTGCAACTGCAAAGCGTGGCCACTGACACTTACGACCTGCTGCTCAGCAGCCTGGAGTTCGCCCAGGTCACCAGCGACGAACGTGCCGCCGACATCCTGGTGGGCCTGGGCAAACTGGCAGTCAACCAACAGAGCCTGCCCAGTGAATTCCAGGTACCAGTGGAGATTCTCAGCAATCATATTTCGCTGATCCTGCGCGAACAGCCACTGGTCAACAGCCTGCTCGAGCGGATTGCCGCCGTGCCGGTGGCCGAACACCTCGATGACCTGACCACTCACCTCAATCAGGACCAGCAGGCTACGGACCTCATCGATCATCAGTACCATCGCTACCTGCTGATCTTCTCGACCTTGCTGGTGGTGCTGCTGCTTTATCTGGCTGTGCGCCTGTTGCGCAGTTTCGCCGAGATCAACCGCGTCAACCGAGCGTTGCAGGCCGCCAACGAAACCCTGGAACAACGAGTGGAACGGCGCACGCAACAGCTCAAGGATGCCCAGAGCGAGCTGATGAACAGCGCCCGCCAGGCCGGCATGGCGGAGATCGCCACCAACGTACTGCACAACGTCGGTAACGTGCTCAACAGTGTGAACATCTCTGCCGACCTGGTCAGCCGCAAGCTGCGCAGCAGCAAGGCCCTCGGCCTGGGCAAGGCCATGCAACTGATCAACGCCCATCAGGGCGACCTGGGCACCTTCCTTACCGAGGATGAAAAGGGCAAGTTGCTGCCGGGCTATCTGAACCAGTTGGTCGAAGCGATTGCCCTCGAACAGCAAGGCATGAGCGATGAGCTGGTGCAGTTGAGCAAAAGCGTGGACCACATCAAGGACATCGTCTCGACCCAGCAATCCTATGCGGGTGCGTCTACCTTGCTGGAGCCGGTCAATATCAGCGCCTTGATGGATGACGCCCTGCGCATGAACGCCGGCGCGCTGAGCCGTCACCATGTCACTGTTGTGAAGGCGTACGCCCCGGTGCCGGAGATTTTGGCGGACAAGCACAGGTTATTGCTGATCATGGTCAACCTGATCAGCAATGCCAAATACGCCATGGACAAACTGTCTGAGCGCCCACGGCAAATCACCCTGGCGGTGGAATCGGTAGGTAACGAGACCCTGAAGATCACTGTGAAGGACGATGGCGAAGGCATACCACCCGAGAACATGGCACGTATCTTCACCCACGGTTTTACCACCCGCAAGGAAGGCCACGGCTTCGGCCTGCACAGCTGCGCCCTGGCCGCCGTGGAAATGAACGGCCAGCTCAGCGCCCACAGCGACGGGCCGGGCCTTGGCGCCGTCTTCACCTTGACCATCCCCCTGACCCTTGCCGGAAGCAGCTCATGAACCAACCTCCCAACCGGCGCATCCTGCTGATCGATGACACACCGTCCATTCATGAGGATTTTCGCAAGATCCTGATGCCCGACGAAGCCTCAGCCGAAGCGCTGGATGAAATGGAGTCGGCGTTGTTCGGCGACACCGCCAAACCTCAAGCCCAGGCATTCGAACTGCACGGCGCGTATGGCGGCGAGGAAGGCCTGGGCTTGCTGACCAGCGCCATGGCGCAACAGCGCCCCTATGCCTTGGCCTTCGTTGACATGCGCATGCCCCAGGGCTGGGACGGCGCCAAGACCATTGAAGAACTGTGGAAAGTCGCCCCCGACTTGCAAGTGGTGGTGTGCAGCGCCTACTCGGACTATTCCTGGGATGACCTGTTGTTTCGCCTGCACGCCCACGACCGCCTGCTGATCCTGAAAAAGCCGTTCGACAACATTGAAGTCCAGCAAATGGCCAACACCCTGGCCAACAAGTGGGACATGGCCCGCCGCGCCTCCTTGCAAACCTCGCAGTTGGAGCGGTTGGTGGAAGAACGCACCCAAGCGCTGCAACTGGAAATTGAAGAGCGCAAGCACTTGGAAAGCCAATTGGTGCAGTCGGAAAAACTCGCCTCGCTGGGGCAACTCGCGGCCGGCGTCGCCCATGAGATCAACAACCCCGTGGGCTTTATTTCCTCCAACCTCAGCACCCTCGACAGTTACTTCAAGCAGCTGCAACAGATGCTCGATGCCTACCAGCGCAGCGAAGCGCACATCGGGGCGCCAGAACATCGCGACCTACTTGCGGCATTGCGCAGCGAGCTGGACCTGGACTTTCTCAAGGACGACATTCCGATCCTGATCCGCGAGTCCAAGGACGGCATCGGCCGTGTGGTGCAGATCGTCAAGGACCTGAAGAACTTCTCACGGGTGGATAACGACCAGACCTGGCAATTCGCCAACCTGCAGCAAGGCATCGATTCGACGCTGAACATCGTCGCCAGCGAACTCAAGTACAAGGCCGATGTGGTCAAGCACTACACGCCGCTGCCAGAAATCGAGTGCCTGGCCTCGCAACTCAACCAGGTGGTGATGAACCTGGTGATCAACGCCGCACAAGCCATGGGCCCTGAGCGCGGCACCATTACCATCAGCAACGGGGTGGACGGCGAGAACGTGTGGCTGGAAGTCGCAGACAACGGCTGTGGGATTGCCCCCGACACCGTGCAGAAGATTTTCGACCCGTTCTTCACCACCAAGCCTGTGGGCGAAGGTACCGGGTTGGGTTTGTCGTTGTCCTACGGGATCGTCAAGAAACACCGTGGCGATATCAGCGTCAGCAGTGAGGTGGGCAAGGGTACGAAGTTTCGGGTAGTACTGCCGATTCGGCAGACGGCGGCGTAGGACACGCCGCCGAATCATGCTCATGCGTCAGCTTTTTTCGGGCTCGACCCAAACGATGCAAAACGCTTGTTGAACCCGGCAATCCGGCCTTCGGCCTGGGTCTTGCGCTGCTGGCCGGTGTAGACCGGGTGCGAGGCGCTGGAGACGTCCAGGGGGATGTAGGGATAGGTGTTGCCGTCGCTGTGTTTCTGGGTGCGATCACTGTCGGCGGTGGAACCGATGAGGAAGAACACGTCGGCGGCAGTGTCGTGGAACAGCACGGTGCGGTAGTCGGGGTGGATACCAGCTTTCATGAGGCCTCCGGGGCGTCTGGGCGCGGTTGATTTGTTATACAGTAACATAATATCGCACAGACAAACGAGAACCTATTGCAATAAAGGTATAACACGAGGGGCCTTGGGCCTTCTGGAAATCCATTTCCTGTGGCGTCCAACCATTAAACCAAACTGGCTTAACTGCTGATCTTATCCAGTGTTGACTGGGCCTCATTCGGCTTGGCTTCGTTGTTCTTCACGGCATTGATATACCCTTTAACGACGCCGACAAGATTTCCTCTCGTAGCGCTGGCGAGCGCTTCATCGAAACCATCAGCCCGAGTTTTGTCAAAACCCGCCTTGGCCCCTTTGATAGCTCCGATCACTCCCGGTTCCGAATCGCCAATACCTAGAAGAATGTTGCTGAGCCCAGGGATAAACCGGGTTCTCTTTCCAGCCTCGCCGGCAGCCCACTGCACGTTATCTTTGTTGGTGCCGTCCTTCCTGACATGGGTGTCGCTGGTACTATCCAGACGGTGATGCTCACGCAAGGCTAAATAACCCTGTTCCGTAAAGTCTTTCCACATGCCTGCAGGTGTACCGTGCCGAGCGTCGCCGCTACGGGTAATGCCTTCAAGGTCGCCATTTCCGTGGGCCTTGCCTCGGTGTTCGCCGTCAGCCGATAACGACGAATCAATATAGTTGAGCACCCGCGCAGCGTTGAAGGCTGCATCAGCCCGTGCGTCCGGGTCTTTGTTGTTACTCGTCCAATCCCCCAGAAGTTTGTAAGCCAATGAGCGATTGATATCTTTTTGATGACCCAGGTTTTTGAGGATCGGATTATCGTTGATGATTTGTTCGGCGGTGCGGTTATCACCCGGTGGGCGGCCTGTGGCGGTCTCCGGCTTTCGGCTCACATCCTGCTCGGGTTTTTCGATACCTTCCATGCGTTTGTGTTCTTGGGCAATTTGCTCCCGTAGCGGGCCGGTTAACTGGCTTTTATTCCAATCGTGGCTGGAGGGGGCAGAATTCCAGACATTGGAAAAAGCATTCCCTACCGCTATCGATGTCGTCATAGGTAAGTCACTCGTTTTGGTCGTTATAAATTCCTTCTTGATAAAGTGTCCTTACTTTCACAGCGCCCGGTCACAACCAGACACTCAATGAATGTGATGGGGCAGCAATACGTTCCTGATCAAGCTGATAATTTTTTTGTCGGTACAAATACGCAGAGGCCCAAATAGCTGACTGGACGATCAATCCTTGTCCGTGCTTTGTCGACAGGTGCAGAATGGTTAATCGACCTGAAGAGTCCGAACCCAAGGAAACCGTATGAGCCTGTCCTTGTTAAGCCGCTACGCCTTCTTTGCTGTGTGCGTCATTTTCACCCTCGCCAGCCTCCCCTTTATCGAACACGAATGGCTGTGGCCGATCACGCTGGTCACCGGTGTACTCAGCCTGATCGGCATTGTCGACCTGCTGCAAAGCCCCCATGCGGTGCGCCGCAACTATCCGATCCTGGGCAATATCCGTTACCTGGTAGAAACCATCCGCCCGGAAATCCGCCAGTACCTGCTGGAGTCTGACAGCGACGCCCTGCCCTTCTCCCGCGCCCAGCGCTCGCTGGTGTATTCGCGCGCCAAGAACGAAACGGCAGACAAACCCTTCGGCACCCTGATTGACGTATACCAGTCAGGCTTCGAATTTATCGGCCACTCCATGCGCCCTGCGCCACTGAGCGACCCCAGCAGTTTTCGCGTGATGGTCGGCGGCCCGCAGTGCACACAGCCGTACTCGGCGTCGGTGTTCAATATCTCGGCGATGAGTTTCGGCTCATTGAGCGCCAACGCGATCCGGGCACTCAACCACGGCGCCAAGCTCGGCAACTTTGCCCACGACACCGGCGAAGGCAGCATCAGCCCCTACCATCGCGAAAACGGCGGCGACCTCACTTGGGAACTGGGCAGCGGCTACTTTGGCTGCCGCACCAGCGACGGCCGTTTCGACCCCGAACGCTTCGCCGTGCAGGCTCAGAACCCCCAAGTGCGCATGATCGAAATCAAGATGAGCCAAGGGGCCAAGCCCGGCCATGGCGGGATTTTGCCCAAGCACAAGGTCACCCAGGAAATCGCCGACACCCGCGGTATCATGATGGGTGAAGACTGCATCTCGCCGTCGCGTCACAGCGCGTTTTCCACGCCGATCGAGCTGATGCAGTTCATCGCTCAGTTGCGCGAACTGTCCGGCGGCAAGCCCGTGGGCTTCAAGTTCTGCCTGGGCCATCCGTGGGAATTCATGGGCATCGCCAAGGCCATGCTCGAAACCGGCATCCTTCCGGACTTTATCGTGGTGGACGGCAAGGAAGGCGGTACCGGTGCCGCGCCGGTGGAATTCACCGACCATATCGGCGTGCCGCTGCGCGAAGGCCTGCTGTTCGTACACAACACCCTGGTGGGCCTGAACCTGCGCGACAAGATCAAGCTCGGCGCCAGCGGCAAGATCGTCAGCGCCTTCGACATCGCCAGCGTCCTGGCCATCGGCGCCGACTGGGCCAACTCGGCACGCGGCTTCATGTTCGCCATCGGCTGCATTCAGTCTCAGTCATGCCACACCAACAAATGCCCGACTGGCGTCGCCACCCAAGACCCGCTGCGCCAACGCGCGCTGGTGGTGCCGGACAAGGCCCAGCGCGTGTTCAACTTCCACCGCAACACGCTGCATGCCCTGGCAGAAATGCTCGCCGCCGCCGGGCTGGAGCATCCGTCGCAGTTGTCGGCCAAGCATTTGGTACGTCGGATGTCGGCGACGGAGATCAAGCTGTTTTCGCAGTTGCATGTGTTCCTAAAGCCCGGCGAGTTGCTCACCGGGGAAGTGAACGGCGAGTTTTATTCGCGGATGTGGCAGATGGCGCGGGCGGACAGTTTTGAGCCGCATGAAATCGCTGCTGCCTGACGGAGGCCTGCCATGTTGAAAGTCATCGCTGAAGACTTTATCAAGCCCGAACATTTGGAAACCGTGCGGCCCTGGTACGCTGAACTGGTGGAAAAAACCCGCCAGGAACCGCTGTGCATCGCCTACGATCTGTTTGTCGATCAAAAAGACCCCGGGCACTTCGTCTTTATCGAACAGTGGCCTGATCAGGCAGCGCTGGATGCGCATTGCCAGACCGAACACTTCACCCGATTGGTACCCCAGATCAATGCGTATCAGGCCAAACCGTGCAGGGTCTTGTTGATGGACACTTTCTGACAGGCCCCACCGCCTGCTGAACCGGACCACCGACGGCATCGTTGAAAACAAGGAGATTCACATGCCGTTACTGGACTTCGCCGCAATCGCCGCGCAACTGCCCGACAGTTGGACATCCACACGTCTGGGCCAGGTTGGCCCGGCGCGGATCAAAGTACTGCGCATGGATGAACAGACGTACGAGGAAGAAACCCACGACTACAACGAAGGGTTGTTGGTGATCAGTGGGTACTTGCACCTGCGCATCGGTGATCAAGCCATCAGGGTGGACGCCGGCCAGATGTACCTGGTGGAAGCCGGCACTGCCCACGGTGTGCTCACCGGCAGCCAGGGCACCCTGGTGATCATTGATCTCTAGAGACATTCAGTAATACCCAGCCTTTGCAATTGCTTACAAATTCCGCCAACCTCCGCCCGCCCGACGTGCGGCGACGCCCGCGCTCACCTATCGTCATTCAACAACTTGTTCAAGAGCCCGCTGCCATGCTGAACGGACGCGACCCGCGCATCGACTTTTTTCGGGGCCTGGCGTTGATCTTCATTTTCTGGGATCACGTGCCCCACAACCCTCTCGCCAACATCACCGTGCAGAACTTCGGGTTCAGTGACGCCGCGGAAATCTTCGTGTTCCTGGCCGGCTACGCAGCCGTGCTGGCCTACGGCAAGATTCTGCAGCGCGAGGGCTATCTCTTCGCCTGCCTGAAAATCCTGCGTCGAGTGTGGACACTCTACGTGGCGCATATTTTCCTGTTGGCGCTGTTGATGGGCATCGTGGTTTTCGCCAACAGCCATATCGAGACCCGCGACCTGGTGCAGGAGATGGGCCTGGGGCATTTTCTCGGCAATACCCAGCAGGCCTTGATGGATGAGTTGCTGCTGCGCTTCAAGCCCAACCTCACCGACCCGTTGCCGTTGTACATCGTGCTGATTCTGAGCCTGCCGCTCACCCTGCCACTGCTGGTGTATGTGCCCAACGTGATGGTGGCGATCTCGGTGGCGGTGTACCTGCTGGCGCCCTGGCAGGGCTGGAATTTGCCCGCGAGCAACGGCGGAGTGTGGTACTTCAACCCCATCACCTGGCAATGCTTGTTCATCCTCGGCGGCGCAGCCGCGTTGCGCTCACCCAGCCGCGCCGAAGCGCGGCCGTTGCTGCGCCAACCCTTGTTCGTGGCCGCTGCGCTCTACGTGTTGGTGACTTGTGTGATCACCCTGTCGTGGCGCTGGCCCGAGGTGCATGACGCCTGGATGCCACGCGTGATTGGCGAATGGCTGTACCCCATCAGCAAGACCGACCTGTCCCCGGTGCGCCTGCTGCACTTCCTGGCATTGGCCTACGTCACCGCCAAATTGCTCCCCGACGTCGGCTGGACGCAGCAGTGGCTGGCCCTGCAATTGGCGAGGATGGGGCGTTACTCCCTGGAAGTGTTTTGCCTGGGCGTGGTGCTGGCGCCACTGGCCGACATGCTCAATGCCATGGCCGGCGACAGCCTGGCGATCAAGTTATCCACGGCCTTGGCGGGCGCTGTGTTGATGGGTTTATTGGCGGCATGGCTGGACCTGAACAAGCGCCTGGACCAACGCTACGCCAGCCACGCCGTCGTCACGACTACATAGTTAGCGACGCCGCCGGACACCGGGATGGCAACTGAACCACCGCTTTCGCAGGCAAGCCAGCTCCCACATTGGTCGGGTATTGACCACAGGATCAACGCCCGGCACAGATCCCCCTGTGGGAGCGGGCTTGCTCGCGAAGGTGGCGGGCCAGTCAATTAATCTGCAACTGAACCACCGCTATCGCAGCATAGGTATCTACACAACTTCGGCACGACGCTAAATCTGTGGCGAGGGAGCTTGCTCCCGTGACGGCCTGGCAGCCGACACAGATATAACTGATGCCCCGCGATCCAATGTGGGA